>JAQWSA010000128.1 GCA_029243445.1 Alphaproteobacteria bacterium | reverse complement strand
TATGCCAGAGATGTTAATCGAATTTGGAAAGTTGCAGAAGAGCTGGAATCTGGGATTGTTGGCATAAATACGGGGCTTATTTCTACGGAAGTAGCACCATTTGGTGGAGTTAAAGAATCAGGTATAGGTCGCGAAGGTTCTCACTACGGTCTGGATGATTACCTTGAGATCAAATATTTATGTTACGGCGGTATTTAATAGTGAAGGTAACTAATAAGGGAATGTAGCGCATATTTTTATAATACGGCGGCTTTTAGTTTTTCAAGTCCAAGAATCTCTCGAGCTTCTTTGACGCTAGCTGGATATTCTCCGATAGCTTCAATTATTTTGACAGCTCTTTCAACTAGAGGGGTGTTTCCAGGTGTTAAAACACCTCGGGATAGGTAAAGGTTATCCTCCATACCAACGCGAACGTGCCCTCCTAATACCACTGCTGCTGCTACCATAGGGAATTCTAATCGAGAAATGCCAAACGCAGCCCATTTAGCATTAGAAGGGAGTTGATCTCTCATTAATTGCATTGATTCCATTGTAGCTCGACCTCCCCAAGGAATTCCAAGACAAAGTTGAAATAAGGGATTGGGATCAGTTATTATTCCTCTATTACACATATCTGAGGCTTGCCATAGCTGTCCTGTATCGAATACCTCCATCTCAATTTTGACTCCAATTCTCTGAATTAAGCCAGCCATTTTTTCTAGCATTGCTTTGGTATTGGTTACTGCTACATCAGAATAGTTCATTGTTGTGACATCTAATGTACATAAATCTGGTTGATTTTCGTAGATATGCTGAACCCTTTCCTCAGCACTACTAAGTATACTTCCACTAATGAAATTATGTGGAGCATCCGGTTCGACTGCCAGAATTCCACCAGGCCCTGTTGTTAAATTAATAAGAATCGGACAACCGGCGTCTCTTAATCTATCTACTACTTCTTTATATAATTTTGGATCCATACTTCTTTTTGCTGTTTTGGGATCACGCACATGGATATGAGCTATTGATGCACCTACATTGTGTGCAGAGATTACTTCATTGGCGATTTCTTCAGGGGTTACAGGAACAGCAGGATTCATATGTTTTGTATCTGACCCTCCTGTTATAGCGCACGAGATAATAATTGGACGTGCCATCAGATTAAACCCTTTCTCTTTTAATAATTGATTAGGAGATTTTATTATTCTGCTGCTTTTCTTGAATGATTATGTAGTGTTATGCCAAATAGATCTCTTGCTTCTGCAGGTGTAGCAACTGCGTCCCCTAGTAATTCTATTATTTGGACCGCTCGATCTACGAGTTGCGCATTACCTGACGCTAATTCACCACGTTTAATATAAAGGTTATCTTCTAAACCAACCCGAATATGGCCTCCAAGAACGGCTGCTGAGGCGACCATAGGAAACTCAAACTTAGAAATACCAAAGGAAGCCCATAATGCTTTTTCAGGGAGCATATTGCGCATTAGTGTCATTGCTTCTGGTGTAGCTGGTGCTCCCCAGGGAATGCCTAAGCATAGTTGATACAGAGGGTTTGGGTCTTTTATAACGCCTGTTTTAACTAGATGGTTAGCTAAACTAACATGCCCAACATCAAATACTTCGAGCTCCGGTTTAACGCCTACTGATTGAATTAGGGAAGCCATTTCTTCTAACATTTCTGGAGAATTTACCATTGGTCGATCCCCAAAATTCATTGTAGCTACATCCAGAGAACAAATATCAGGTTTGTTTTCTAATACATGTATAACTCTCTCTTCAGCAGTTTTCATTACGCTTCCTGGTCCTGGCTCTAATGGAGTTTGTGTATTTACGTCCAAGCGTGCGCCTGGTCCAGTTGTAAGGTTTATCACTACGTCACAATTTGCATCACGTATGCGTTTAACAACTTCCCCGTAATAAACGGGATCCATACTAGCTTTTCCAGTTTTTGGATTTCGGACATGAATATGTGCAACTGCTGCACCTGCCGTATTAGCAGCCAGAACTTCATCTGCTATTTCTTTCGGGGTGATTGGAACATTGGGGTTAATACCCTTAGTATCTGCACCACCTGTAACGGCACAACTAATAATAATTGTACGAGCCATAATTCACATCTCCTATTCATATTTTCTTTAATTATGAACTTATATATCTTTGTAGACTATTCGGGTATGTGCTTTAGAACAAGTCAGAGTGGATAAAAGAGCTTTATTAATATACTAACTATATAAAAACTCGATAAATAATTAATGAAAAAACATTAAAAATATTAAAATATTTGTGACGGTTTTAATATACCAGTCTATCTACATTGAGGGAGAAGATAATGGTCAAAGCGATACGAATACATGAATTTGGTGGACCAGAAGTTCTCAGATGGGAAGATATTGACGTACCTGAGCCTGGACCAAACGAACTGCTGATTAGACATAATGTTACTGGATTTAACTTTCTTGATATTCAAGTAAGAAAAGGAGCTTATCCTGTTTTACCGGAATTACCTGCGGTATTAGGAACTGAAGCTGCTGGAATTGTTGAACAAGTAGGCAAAGAGGTTGATAATTTTACTGTAGGTCAAAGAGTAGCATATGCTTCAACCTACCCTGGTGCATATTCTGAAGCACGTTTAATTGAGTCTTCTAGTGTAGTTGCTTTACCTGATAATATAACATTTGAAGAGGCTGCAGCTAGCTTGCTTAAGGGAATGACTGCTGAATATCTAGTAAATAGGTGTTATTCAGTTAGTGCTGGTGAAGTGGCAATAGTACATGCAGCAGCTGGAGGCGTTGGTTTGTTTTTGTGCCAGTGGCTTAAGGATAAAGGAGTTACGGTTATTGGTACCGTTGGTTCTGATGATAAAAAAATAACCGTTCTTGGTAATGGTGCTGCATATGCGGTTAACTATCGTAAAGAAAGTTTTAATGAAGTAGCATTGGATATTAGCAGTGGTTTGGGAGCAGATGTTGTATATGATTCTGTTGGCCCTGATTTATATATTGAATCAATAAATAGTTTACGACCTCGCGGTTACATGGTGAATTTTGGAAATTCCTCTGGACCACTGGCACCTATTGATGCTGTTGATCTTAATGTTAGAGGTTCATTATTTTTTACTAAGGCGTCTATGCGTTTTTATCAGTTAAACCGTCAAGAGCTTGAAGATAGTGCTACATCGTTATTTAATATAATTAGCCGTGGGGCTGTTAGACCGTTTATAGGCCAACGTTATAAACTAGCTGATTCTGCTAAGGCCCATAAAGATGTTGCTGAACGTCTTACAGTAGGATCAACAATATTAACTATATAAATTCTATTTTATTATCTTCTATTTATAAACTTACTAAATGCATTCAAAGTTTCTTGGCTAACATAATGTTCAATACCTTCTGCATCTAATTGAGCATTACGTTCGGTCACTCCTATAGCCCTTAAGAACTCTAATACTATCTTATGCCTTTCCCTTGATGAATTTGCTAAGTTTTCACCATCCGGTGTAAGGAAAATTGATCGGTAAGGGCGTGTATGAACTAGGCCATCTCTTTGAAGCCGCTTAATAATTTTGTTTACTGTAGCATGTGAAACTCCAGATCGTTCTGCTAAATCAACTATCCGAGCTTCACCATAAGCGTTAATTAAATCGTCTATCATTTCTACATAGTCTTCGGCTTTTTCTGTTTGCTGCGCTGTTCTAACTCGTTCAAACTGTGCGGCTTGTAGATTAGCCTCTATCATTTTATTTGGTATTTTAGCAGCGTTGTCTTGTGCCTTTTCTTTTGTCTTTCGTTCGCTTTTATTCATGACTTAAACCTGAATCAGAAATGCGGTAGTATACATTACCAAGATTCCCACGGCAAAACCAGCGAAAGCATTACTTACAATGAATTTATCACCTAAGGTGCTTCTCATAACCCATATTGAACGACTTACCTCAACTATAACTTGAGCTATTGCCCCTGCAGCAATACCAAAGAATAAAGCATTCCATTGTGGAGCAAAGGTAAAAGCCCCTATCCAAGTGCCGGCTATTGCAGGCAGTCCAGCCAAACATAACCAGCCTAAAAGCATTGCTATTGTTACTTTTTGTTTTGTAATAGGAGCAATTATCGCTACTCCTTCGGTAATATTATGTATAGCAAATCCAATTAATAGCATACTCCCTAATGCCGCATTTCCTAGGGACAATGCGGCACCTATTGATAGACCCTCTCCAAAATTATGCAAGCCAATGCCTATTGCTAACCAAGTTGCGAGTACAATACCGTTAGTTGAAGGTTTTGATCGCCAACTAATAGTTAGGATGCCTAGGAATGTAAGTACACTCGCGAGCAAAACACTTAAATTTCCTTGGAATGCATTTGCAGATGCTTTTGTGAGCTCAAGGCCCTCTTCTAAGGTGTCTATAAATAAAAAACCTAGCAATCCAATAGTTAGTGACATAAAAAATACAATACTATTGTCACCTATTAAGCGTAAGAGAGGTAAAGATAACATTCCTAGTGTAATTGGGATTACCCCAACGCATATTCCAATGAGGGTAAGACTGAACAAAGTTTTATTATTTGGACTAGGTGTCATATATGCAACGTCAATTGTGTAATCATACGTTGCTCCAGTACTTGACAAGAAAAGCAGGTGGTGTGTCTCGTTCTGTATCCAAGGATAGGGTATTAATAATTTTGCTGTAGCTAGATGATTTATTGGTCCATCAGGTATTTGTCTAAAATCCCAAAAGGCACCGTCGACTTGAATTTGTGAAATTTTTATTGGTTCACGGCCATTGCCTCTAACATAGGCAATAAAACCGTTAGGACCGGAAGTTACTCTTTCAATTATAAGTGATTCTTCCGGGGGAAGATTGTTATCAAAGTTATCTAGAGGATTAAATACATATATAGCTAAACTAATTAATCCTAACATTACTAAAACAGCAACAAATGCTATACGATTATAGACCATCAGGCGACCTCAAACATGCTCATCCAGCCCAGTTCGGCGAATTCACTTTGATGCGCGTGGAACATGTAATGTCCCGATTCATGATTGCTAAAAGACATTTCTAAGATGCCTCTTTGAGCCTGGCATTGCATTACTGTATCAACTTTATTCAGAGTAGGTGTAAGTGTGGTCCCATGATCAAAATAGTTAAAGAAATTTCCATGAATATGAAACGAGTTGATTGGGTCGAATTCGGTTACATTTATTAAATAGATACGAACTGGGCGTTTTTTATCTATTTTTATAGGTCTCTTACTATATTCATGAGCTATAGTATTTACAGCATAAATTTCATTTTCATCATCAAAATTGGTGTCAAACGCATTCATTACCATTACTAGTTCTTGCCAATGCATATTCTCGTTTGTTCCTAGCTGACGGGATAAGGCAGTAGAAGTATTTTGTGGATGAAGTTTAGGATCAGGGTCCACTATGAAAGCCCCGTAAAGTCCTTTGTGAATATGGCGCTTAAGCGGTGCAGCATGACAATGGTATAGATGACATCCAAATGGATCTGCCGTGAATTCGTAAACAAATTCTTCACCTGGGTCTACTAAACTAGCCCCGGATATACCATCCATCTTAGCACTATGAATTCCATGGAAGTGGAGTGAGTGTGGATGACTACCCCTATTTATAAATTTAATCTGCAGAAGTTCTCCTTCCGTAGCACGTATTGTTGGACCGGGCACTCTACCATTATAAGTCCAGGCCGGAAAAAACACTCCAGGAGCAATTTCAATTTCTATATCAACTGCAATAATTTCGAATTTACGTATAGTTTTGCCTGCATTATCTTTTGAAACCGTGCCAATTTCCCAATCAGTCAGTAAACCATGTGGATCAAATCCATTACGTAAATGGTCAACATTGCCTACTGTGGTCATACCACCTGCGTGAGCAAGCGGACTCTTACAAATAGAGTTTGGATCAAGTGAATTGTTAGCGCTAGTATTAGTGCTACTCAAGAAAGGGGCCAAAGGTAATAGGGCGCCAGCTCCGAGAAAAGATCGACGATTAGATACCGTTCTGAATAATTTTGAAATCATATTTTTTGCTTTAAATAATCTGAATATAGTTTAATTTAATTGCTAATTTTGAGTTTGATGTAGGTTAATATTACAGCAATATCATTAAAGTATAGCTATAGCTACACTCTTTCTAAATGATTTTTTAAATTTGGGTATTTTTTGAAATAATTTTATTAAATATTATAAAATAAACCACATAGTAAAAATACAGTAATAAATTTTAGAGTATATAATAGTATTTAAATTAATAAATTTAAAACACCTT
>JAQWSA010000127.1 GCA_029243445.1 Alphaproteobacteria bacterium | reverse complement strand
TTGTATCTAGAAGATTTCTATATCGGTAGAGTTTTTGCTACCGAACCAGTGTCTCTTAGCGAAAAAGATATAATTACTTTTGCTAATAAATATGATCCACAACCATTTCATATTGATAAAAATATGGCAGAAACTTCAATTTACGGTGGTCTAATCGCAAGTGGCTTTCAGACTATAGCAGTGGGTGCAGGTCAATGGCTGCGCACTGGATTGCAAGAAGGAACTGGGATGGGTGGTCCCGGGTTAAGTAATATAAGCTGGCTTGCCCCTGTTAGGCCTGGAGATATTTTAGAAACTAATGTGGAAGTTACAAATTCAAGAGAATCTAGGAGTAAACCCGATAGAGGTTTAGTCTGGTTTTATTACACTATGCGCAATAATAATGAAGTCGTGGCTACGTTTACTGCTATCATTCAAATAAAAAAACGTCCAGTTTAACTCAATTAATAATTTATAGTTATCTAACTAGAAATTATTTTTTATATAAGTGACGTGTGCTATAACTAATGAAATTAGCTTGCGTATAAGTTTTTATGATTTTATTTGAGAATTCAATATTTAGTGCGACAAAGCGCCTATTGACGAAAGCTTAATTTTATTTAGTTTCATTTTTGGGCCATCCTTCCCCAACGAAGGGCGGCGTTCTGAAAGGGGCGCTTATCATGTTAAGTATATTAAATAAACCAGACATACGTCCGGCTAGACCATATTTCTCCTCGGGACCTTGTGCAAAACGTCCTGGCTGGAGTGTTGGCGTTTTATCGGAAGCCTCCCTTGGACGATCTCATCGTGCTAAAGTTCCGAAAACTAAACTACTCAGCGTAATTGATAAAAGCCGAGAAATTCTTGGTATACCTGATGATTATCGGATTGGCATTGTTCCAGCATCTGATACTGGAGCCGTGGAAATAGCTTTATGGTCTTTATTAGGATCGCGTGGCGTAGACGTATTGGCTTGGGAAAGTTTTGGTGGCGGCTGGGTTTCTGACATTAAAAACCAGCTTAAGTTGCCTGATGTAAGAGTAATTGAAGCTCCATATGGAGAAATTGTTAATCTAAACTTAACTAATTCTAATAGAGACTGTGTTTTTACATGGAACGGAACAACCTCTGGAGTTAGAGTTCCAGGCGATGAATGGATTGCTGATGACCGAGAAGGTTTAACTATTTGTGACGCAACCTCGGCAGTGTTTGCTATGGACCTTCCGTGGAAAAAACTAGATGTAGTTACATGGTCGTGGCAGAAGGTTTTAGGCGGAGAAGGTCAGCATGGAATGCTAGTTTTGAGCCCGCGCGCTGTTGAGCGGTTGGAATCTTATGAGCCTGATTGGCCGATGCCAAAGTTATTTCGACTTACAAAAAATAAAAAGTTAAATGAAGATATATTCAAAGGAAGCACTATAAACACTCCTTCAATGCTTTGTGTTGAAGATCAATTAGATGCACTGAATTGGGCAAAAAGTATTGGTGGCCTTTCGGCGTTAATTATGCGCAGTGAGAAGAATCTCAGTGTTCTTAAAGATTGGGTTATTGAAAGTGAATGGGCAGAATTTTTGGCTGAAGATCCGAAAACTCTTTCATCTACCAGTGTTTGTCTTAAAATAATTGATCCTTGGTTTGTTAAATTAGATGAGAACGATCGCCTGGGAATAACAAAATCTATTGCTTCACTATTAGAATCTGAAAATGTTGCTTACGATATAAATGCTTATAGAGATGCGCCACCAGGCCTACGTATTTGGGCAGGAGCAACTATTGAAAGTGACGATATTGAAGCCCTCATTCCATGGCTAGACTGGGCCTATACAACGGTTAAAGCGCAATATTAGATGTTAGTCTGATTAATGTATGAAAATTACCCAGCGCAAGTCTTTATAGCTGGTAAACCAATTTATTAAGGTTAATTCAAATGGTTAAAGTCTTGATATCTGATTCTATGAGCTCACGTGCTGAAGAAATATTTCTTAATCGTGGAATAGAAGTTCAAGTGAAAACAGGCATGCTTGAAGAAGAACTTATTGATACTATCGCAGGCTTTGATGGTCTGGCAGTGCGTTCTGCAACTAAGGTTACAAATAGGGTTCTGTCGGCAGCGAAGAATTTGAAAGTTGTTGGGCGGGCTGGTATTGGTGTGGACAACGTTGATTTAGAATCCGCTACAGCAAATGGTGTGGTGGTTATGAATACTCCGTTTGGAAATGCTATTACCACTGCTGAGCACGCTATTGCTATGATTATGGCATTGGCGCGTCAAATTCCTGTGGCTAATACTTCAACTCAACAAGGAAAGTGGGAAAAATCACGTTTTGTTGGTGTTGAAGTGACTGGTAAGACCTTAGGTATAATTGGTTGTGGAAATATAGGTTCAATCGTTGCTGATAGAGCTATTGGTCTGAAGATGAAGGTTATAGCTTTTGATCCGTTTTTAACAAAGGAACATGCACGTGATATAGGTGTAGAAAAAGTTGAATTAGATAAATTGCTTGTACGTTCTGATTTTATTAGTCTTCATACTCCCCTGACAGATAATACACGAGGTATTATTGATAAAACCTCATTAGCTAAAACTAAAGCAGGTATACGTATTATTAATTGTGCACGTGGCGGTTTGGTGGTTGAAAATGATTTAGAAGCAGCGCTTAAATCCGGTCATGTGGCTGGAGCTGCTTTAGATGTATTTGAGATAGAACCGGCTACAAAGAATACTTTATTTGGCATTGAAAACTTAGTTTGTACGCCTCATCTTGGAGCTTCAACTACTGAAGCACAAGTGAATGTAGCCATTCAGGTTGCAGAGCAGATGGCGGATTATTTAATATCAGGGTCTGTGGTTAATGCCCTTAACATGCCATCAGTTTCTGCTGAGGATGCTCCTCGCTTGCGACCTTATATGAAATTAGCAGAACAATTAGGTAGTTTTGCAGGTCAGATGACGGAATCAGGCATTAAAGCAGTAAGTATTGAATATGAAGGTGATGCAGCAGAGTTAAATACAAAGGCTTTAAATGCGGCCGTTCTGAAGGGATTGTTATCACCATTATTGGAAGGGGTTAATATGGTAAGTGCTCCGGTAATGGCCAATCAACGAGGTATTGATGTTTCAGATATTCGCCATGATCGGCGCTCAGACTATCAAACGCTAATTCGGCTTACTATTACAACAGAGAATCAAACACGAAGTGTTGCTGGGACGCTATTTGCTGATGATAAGCCCCGGCTTGTTAATGTAAAAGGTGTGCCTATGGAAGCTGAGCTAAGCGAACATATGTTATATGTTAATAATATAGATAGACCTGGATTAATTGGAGGTCTTGGAACTATCTTGGGTGAAGCGGGGGTAAATATTGGAAGCTTTCATCTAGGACGAACGGAACCAGGTGGTGATGCTATTGCTTTGGTTGAGGTGGATGGTGAGGTGCCAGGTCAGGTTTTGCAGTCGGTGGAAAATTTTCCTAACGTTGTACAGGCCAAGATTTTATCGTTTTAGCAACCAATTATAATAATATTTTAGTAACATAACTGCTCCTGTTCACAGTTATTTGTTATAGCTATATATAATAACGAACTGCTAATTCAATTATAGCTAAGGAGACATCATTGTGGGTAAAGAATCAGAAACATTGCCGCAATTACAGAAAATATCAAAACTACCTGTTCCTGAGACTGAAAGCTTAGATGAAGATATAAAAAAATACATGCAGGTTTGTGAAGAAAAGCTTG
Organism: Alphaproteobacteria bacterium; assembly: GCA_029243445.1. Next base: position 8,176 of record JAQWSA010000127.1, on the reverse strand, counting down.
GACTAGTGCCAAATGTAATCCGAGCGAAGGCGCTTAGACAAGGATCTCTCCGTACTTTTATAAGTAAATATAATCAGCTGATGTTAAGTGATGACAGCGGTTTATCCCGACTGGAGCGAGAGATGATTGCGGTTGTAGTCTCATGTCATAATCATTGCGTTTATTGCATTACATCGCATAGTCAAGCGGTGCGTGAAATATCTGGTGATCCTGTTTTTGGTGATATTCTTATGACTAATTACCGAGAACTGAACCTCTCTGATAGGCATCGTATGATGCTAGATTTTACATGGAAAATGACAGCAACTCCCTGGAATATTGGTGATTCTGATAGGCAGTCTCTTTATGATGTCGAGTTTAGCCACGAAGATGTCTATGATATTATTGATACAATAGCTTATTTTAATTACACAAACCGGATGACCCATGGGCTTGGAATGCTACCTAATGAAGAATATTTTGGAATGAATCGGGCACAAAATATCTCGTCGGATTCTGATAAGGCAGCAGAATAATAATAAAAATTGTTTTAGTTTTGGAACAGAAACTCTGACTTTTTATTATTCAACACATCTTTGCTTAATGAAAATTGGATATATTAATTCTTGGTAAACATAGCAACTAGTTCAATGTGTTTTGAATAAACAAATTGGTCAACTGGAGTAACTCTGCTTAGTGTATATCCGCCGGATATAAGAATAGATGCATCTCTTGCAAAAGTTGCAGGATTACAAGATACTGCTATTATAAGCGGTACCCCTGAAATAGAAATATTCTTGGCTATAGTTGCTGCTCCTGACCGAGGTGGATCAAAAACTATCGCATTATATTTTGTTAGTTCGGAGGGTAAAAGTGGACGGTCAAATAAATTTCTACTTTCTACAGTTACTCGTCCGCTAAAACCAGCTGCTCCTGCAGCGGCTAACAGACAATCTATAGCCTCTTTATTAATATCTATGGCTTTAACTCTAGCTCCTGTTGTTGCGATAGGTATAGTTAGCGTTCCTATGCCTGAAAATAGGTCTGCAACTTTAGCGCGTCTTGGTAATGTACCTAGGTTTTCAATTACTAGATCGATAATTATTTTTTCTGCTTGTGTGCTAGCCTGTAGAAAAGTACCGGGAGGAATTGCTACACTAGTTCCATTAAAGATAATTGTTGGATACCTCCTTAGAGCTATCGGTTCTAGCCCTGAGCGTTTGGAGTTCCATGAAACCCTAGCGAGGTCAAAATCTTCAGCAAAAGCAGCAAGCAATGTTGACTGTTTAGGGCGAGGTGGTGCTTTTGTGGTTACTAACAAATCTATTCCAATTGAGGTATCTGTTAATAGAAGATCACATCCCACTGATGGCTCTAGAATTTTTTCTAAAATATTGCGTAGAGGTTGAATAATATTTTGTAACCTTGGGTGAAGTATTTTACATTCTTTTATATCTACTATCCTGTGACTTTCCCGAGCGTGAAATCCGATTATTGTCTTTCCGTGACGGCCACGAATTTTTAGTGCAGAAAATTCTGCTCTGCGTCTAGTTTTTGGAGGGGTGGCGTATACTTTTTCGACGCAATTTCCATTTACTCCAATGCGTTCTAGGGCTTTTATAATGATATTCTGTTTCCAGCCCAGGTAGGTTTCTCCATTAAGGTGCTGAACACTACATCCTCCGCAGTCGCCAAAATGTTTACATGATGGAATTACTCGGTTCTCTGACTTTTCAAGAACTTTTAGTATTGTTGCTGATCTTCCATTTCCTTTAGATGCACCAGGCTTTACTCTAACTCTTTCTCCTGGAAGGGTCATTGGAATATATAATAATCCATCTTCGGTTAAGGCTATGCCATCGCCATTTGCACCGAGAGATTCTATCATTACTTCAAATTCGGAAACTGACTTTCTCATTTTTCTAACCGTAATTTGCAAGTATTAAAAACTCAATATTTCCTTCTGGTCCTTTAACTGGGCTTTCAATAATTTCTATTACTTCCCAGTTTGTTAATCCATTCAACCAATTCTTAATGCGATCACAAACTAATTGATGTAAAACTGGGTCACGAACCACTCCTTTTTTACCAACCTGACCTTTACCAACCTCGAATTGAGGTTTTATCAAGGCTAGTAATTTTGCTTCTGGTTTTACAAATTCTAGTGCTGCAGGCAGAATAGTTTCTAGGCCTATGAAGCTAGCATCGCATACTATTAAATTGAGATGTTCAGGTATTTCTTTTGATGTTAAATATCTTGCGTTTGTTTTTTCTAGGACAACGACTCTTTCATTATTACGTAGCTTCCAGGCGAGTTGACCATGGCCTACATCAACTGCGTAAACTCTACTGGCACCATGAGCTAGGAGTACATCTGTAAACCCACCTGTTGACGATCCTATATCTAGGCATACGTTTCCGCTAACATCTAAATTAAAGTTATGTATCGCATGATCAAGCTTTAGACCGCCTCGGCTGACCCAGGGATGATCGTACCCGCGTATTTCCAAATCTGAATTTATATTGATTACTTCTCCGGCTTTTTCGACTCTGCGGTCTCCAACGTATACTTTCCCTCCCATTATGAGCGATTGAGCTCGCGAACGGCTATCAGTTAACCCTTGATTAACTAATAAAATATCCGCACGCAGTTTATTCTTCTTATTACTAACGATCTTTGCCTTAAGAATTTAATGTCACAACTATATTTATTGTTTTATAAAAGCTACGCCCTAACTGGTATAATATTTTTTTTGCGACCAAGTGCTGATAGCGCAGTGGCAACAATGTTAGATGATGTTAGACCTGCCTGCGTATACTGTTTCTCTGGTGTGTCGTGGTCAAAAAACTTATCGGGAATATTTAAAGTACGTATTTTTAATCCATTATCTAGTAATCCACCCTGTGCAAGATAATTTAATACTTGACTAGCAAATCCGCCAATTGAGCCCTCTTCAATAGTAATTAGAACTTCGTGCTCTCTTGATAAACGGCAAATTAAATCTTCGTCCAGGGGTTTAGAAAAACGTGCGTCAGCCACAGTTGTGGAGAGACCATGATTAGATAGTTCTTCTGCGGCTATAAGACATTCCTTTAGGCGACCACCATAAGACAAAAGGGCTACTGAGGTTCCTTCTCTAATCACTCTTCCTTTACCTATTTCTAAAGGTATACCAATAGATGGAATATCAATCCCCTCGCCTTCTCCACGCGGATAGCGAAATGCCGATGGCCCATCTTCAATTGAAACAGCAGTTGCTACCATATGCACTAATTCTGCTTCGTCAGCAGCGGCCATTAATGTAAAACCAGGAAGACAGTTTAGATATGCTATATCAAACGAACCATGATGGGTTGCTCCATCTGCACCAACCAAACCTGCGCGGTCGATAGCAAATCGTACTGGTAAGCTTTGTATAGCAACATCATGTACAATTTGATCATAAGCTCGCTGTAGAAAAGTAGAATATATAGCTACAAATGGTCGATAACCTTCAGATGCTAGGCCTGCGGAAAAAGTTACTGCATGTTGCTCCGCAATACCCACATCAAAACATCTCTTAGGGAATTCTCGGCTAAATTTGTCGAGCCCTGTCCCTGATGGCATAGCGGCAGTTATTGCAACTATACGCTCATCTTTTTTGGCTTCACTTATTAAAGCGTTTGCAAAGACACTTGTAAAACTTGGCGCTTTAGGTTGAGGTTTTGCTTGTGTGCGAGTAATCAGGTCAAATTTGGCAACACTATGGTATTTTTCTCCAGCGCCACGGTCAGATTCAAACCCTTTACCCTTTTGTGTTACAACATGTACAAGTACTGGTCCTGATTGTTTGCTATCTCGAACATTACGTAAAACAGGCAGTAAATGTTCAATGTTGTGTCCGTCAATAGGTCCTATGTAATAGAAACCCATTTCTTCAAATAAGGTGCCTCCTGTAACAAAACCTCTGGCATATTCTTCTGCTCTTCGGGCAGCTTGTTCAAGGCTTTTAGGAAAATGGTGCGCCATTTGTTTAGCCACTTTTCGCAGCGATCTATATCCTTTTGAAGAAATCAGCCTTGATAGATAAGCGCTTAATGCTCCAACAGCTGGTGCGATCGACATGTCATTATCATTTAATATAACGATTAGTCGGCTATCCATTGAACTGGCATTATTCATTGCTTCATATGCCATGCCAGCACTCATGGCTCCATCACCAATTACGCTTATTACATTATTTGTTTTATTTTTAAGATCTCGTGCTACGGCCATACCCAGTCCAGCTGAAATCGATGTAGAACTGTGAGCTGCTCCAAAGGGATCGTAATCACTTTCTATTCTTCGTGTAAAACCTGATAATCCTCCACCTTGTCGTAATGTTCGGATCCTATTTTTTCGACCAGTTATTATTTTATGTGGATATGTCTGATGACTAACATCCCAGATTAGACGGTCATTTGGAGTATCAAAGACATGGTGTAGAGCGATTGTAAGTTCTACTACGCCCAGCCCAGCTCCCAGATGACCACCGGTGATAGATACTGCATCAATTGTTTCTTGACGCAGTTCATTAGCCAGCTGCTTAAGTTGCTCAGTAGTGAAACTTCGCAAATCAGCAGGCAAGTTAACACTATCTAGTATTGGGGTTCTATTATATTTGTTCAACTTTGATTTACTCATAAAATAATAGGGTTAAAATTTTATACGCGCCTTTTAGTAATATGCCTTACAAGTTCGCATAGTAAGTCTGCTTTATCACCATATAATTTTAGTAAGGTAATAGCATTGTGGCAAAAATTCGCAGCAGTTGCGAGAGAGTCATCAATACCCTTAATACTAACCAAGGTCGCTTTTCCCTGTTTGTAGTCTTTACCAACGGCTTTGCCAACCTCATTAATATCTCCCGTAACATCTAGAAGATCGTCAGTGATTTGAAATGCTATACCTAAATTAGTTCCAAATTCTTTCAATGATTGTCTTTGTTCCATGGTGGCTTCACCAAGTATTGCTCCTGATTCGCAGGAAAATGAAAAAAGAGCAGCTGTTTTCATTAACTGGAGCTGATAGATTGAACTTTCGTTCAATTGTTTGTTAGCAGCGTCCAAGTCAAGCATTTGACCTCCCGCCATTCCATTAGCACCGCTAGCTCTAGCCAAACCTGATATAAGATCGCAGCGTACATTTGGCGATGGATGAGTTTCTGAATTAGCAAGCACTTCAAAGGCCAATGTTTGGAGTGCATCTCCAACTAGTATGGCAGTTCCTTCATCAAACTTTTTATGCACTGTTGGAATACCTCTGCGTAAATTATCATCGTCCATTGCAGGTAAGTCGTCATGTGCCAGAGAGTATGCGTGAATCATTTCCACGGCTGCTGCCGTTCTTAAAGCTTTTTCGCTAGAAACATTAAATAATTGAGCTGTTTGCATAACTAAAAAAGGCCGCAAACGTTTACCACCAGATAATGTTGCATACCGCATAGCTTCCCAGAGTTTCAGAGCTGCTGGATCAGATGGTGATAGCAAAACTTTTATCATTTCTTCAATAGAAGTTGAAGTTGCCATCAGAGCTTCAGAAAGATGAGATTGGTTAATCAATCTATATCGACAGGGCTGATTTGAGGTGTACCATCGCTTGCGAGAGAAATTTTTTCTACCCGCGTCTGTGCTTGATTTAGTTTAGATTCACAGTGGCGTTTAAGTGAAGCTCCTAGTTCATAGGCTTCTAGAGCCTGTTCGAGAGCACTCTCCCCACTTTCTAGTTGTCGAACGATTTCCTCAAGTTTTTCAAGTGCTTGTTCGAAAGATAGTTTGGCAATATCTGGTGGAATAGTGGATTTTTCTTTCATATTAGCCATTTTTATTTTTTTCGGTTAGATAGAAGTTTATACTTAAGCAGTTGCGCGTCAAGCACTCGATCGCTTCATTAAAGTTTGTACATGCTCTGCTACACATTCTTCCAAAGCGTTTAAGTCGTACCCTCCTTCCAATGTAGATACAAGACGCCCATCGCAAAACTTATCTGCTAGATCACATAGTTTTTCTGTAGCCCAGACATAATCATTTGTTTTTAAATTAAGTTGAGCTAGCGGATCTTGGGAATGTGCATCAAATCCAGCTGATATAAAAATAAAATTTGGCTTAAAATCAAATATTTCCGGTAAAATTTTATCACTCATCGCATTACGAAATTCATTAGAGCCAGAGCCCGGAGACAATGGGATATTTATGATATTGTTTGTTTCACCTCTTTCACTAGACATACCTGTACCAGGGTATAAAGGTGATTGATGAGTAGAAGCGTAAAGCATACTTGGCTCACTCCAGAAAGTTTTTTGAGTTCCGTTACCGTGATGTACATCAAAATCCATGACTGCTATTCGATCTAATTTATATCTATCCCTAGCATGGAAAGCACCGATAGCGACATTATTGAATAGACAAAAACCCATAGACTGATTGGATTCTGCATGGTGGCCTGGTGGTCTAGTAGCACAAAAGGCATTTCTAGACATACCGGACATTACAACGTCTACCGCAGCAATTACAGCTCCAGCAGCTCTCAATGCTGCTTCACCAGATTTAGGTGAGGCTATAGTATCCCGGTCAACTTTAGAATATCCAGTTTTAGGAATTTTAGAAAATATACGGTCTATTTGATTCTTGGGATGCACAGTACTTATCTGTAGAATATCTGCTTTTGGAGCTTCTTGAAAATGTAATTTGTCAAATTCTGGTGTTTTTAGTCGTTTTAGAATTCGGCGAAGACGTTCTGGTGACTCAGGGTGATTTTCTGAGGTGTCATGGTCAATACAAACGGCATGTGTTAGGAGAGATGTCGTCATTTTTCTAGCTCTTTTGTATTAAAATTAAAGTATATTTCTTTATATTAGCACCAATATAACAATGAATTATAATGTATTACTTAAATCATTTAAATTATTGACAAACTTATGGTTTTTTATAAATTGTAAACGTATTTTTTTATACAAAAAAGCTTTAACTTAATCTTCTTTTTTACCTCAATTTCATATCTGTTAATAAACCATATTTAGCTAAGATATGAACCTGGAGAATTATATTGAAAAATTGGGTCAATAATGCCTCTGGAATAATCCAGTTTGTGATTTTTTTCGCTCTGATTATTTTTTATTTAAGCAATGCCGCAATAGCTCAGACTAAAAAATTGCCGGAGCTATCTTCAAGAGCAAAAACACTAGACACTAATAGCAATGGCGTAATAGACCGTAATGAAGCGCGTGGTCCAGCTGCGGCAAATTTTGATATAATTGATTTAGATAAAAATGGAAAGTTAGATGGTAATGAATTGGTTAAATATTTTCAGGGAGGGGCAAAACCAAACGTAAAAGAAGCAACCCCTTTATCTGAAAGTTTAAATAAAAAAAACAGACCCTTGTCACCAATCGCAAAAAATTTAGATTCTAATAATAATGGTTTTTTAGAACGCGATGAAGCTCGTGGCCCGGTTCAGGCAAATTTTGCTATAATTGATTTGGATAAGAACGACAAGCTTGATGGTAATGAACTATTTAAATTTTTTCAGGGAGGTCAAAGTAGTAAAAAAAGAGTTGGCGGTGGGGGTAGACCGGCCAATGTTGCAGTTGATCTTGTAATAAGTGAACCTCTATCTCAGACAGTTCCAGTTTTAGGTCGAGTCATTTCGGATCAATATGGACCTGTGTCAGCACGCATCAGGGGACCAGTAAATAAAATACTCGTTGATGTAGGAGACCGGGTTGAGCGTGGAACTATTATTGCTTTACTTGATCTAGAAAGACTGTCGCTTACTCGTGATAGATTTAGAGCGTTAGTAAATCAACAAAGCGCTAAACTTACTAGCGTTCAAGCAGATATGGAGAAGCGTTCACTAATATTAAAACGGTTGGAAGCGATTCGAAAATCTGCAGCATTTTCTCAGGCGCGATATGAAGATGCAATACAGGAAGTAAATAAACAAAAAGGCAAGGTAGCTGAAACGATAGCTCAACTTACGCAGGCTAGGATTCAACTTAAACAAGCAAATATTGATCTTCAATATGGTAAGATACGCGCCCCTTACCCAGGAGTTGTAAGTTCAAAACATACTGAGGTCGGTGCTTATTTAAATATAGGTAGTCCTGTAGTTAGATTGATAAATGACCTCGATATAATGATTGATTCTGATATACCGGGAAGCCTTCTCGAGGGTTTACAG
>JAQWSA010000126.1 GCA_029243445.1 Alphaproteobacteria bacterium | reverse complement strand
GACCTAACGTTAATTCTATTTCCGATGATATAATCAACGGCGCATATTGGATAAAAAAACCAGAAAGAGAAGCAGAATTAGCAATTGCTTATACTGGGGCTATTTTTCCAGAAGCATTAGATGCATATGAACAAGTACTAGAGGATGTACCGGGGGCTGGACTATTATCAATTACATCTCCTGACAAGCTTTATAAGGACTGGAACAATGATGGCGATATCGCTGAAAAAATCCTATCACCACTAGCCTCAGACGCGGCGATTGTTACTGTTATTGACGGCCATCCTGCCACCCTTAGTTGGCTTGGTAGTGTTAAAAATCATAGTATTGTTTCACTAGGAGTGGATGATTTTGGACAGTCTGGTGACTTAACAGACCTTTACCATGAGTACGGAATTGATAGTGACGCAATTATAAATGCATCTGCAAAGGCACTAACCAAGAGATTACACAGATCCAGAACAACTGGTAAGAAGGGTTCATAGAATTTAGTTAATAATACATTATTAAACTCTACTATTTATGACCTGTCAGCTATCGTCTCCCTGCGGGCTATATATACAACTGCACCAACAATTATAGCACCGCCTATCCAGGTCCAGATTGATGGTTCTTCTCCAAATGCTATAAAAGCAATAAAAGCAGTAAATATGAGACGAGCGTAGTCAAAAGGTAAAACTGCCGAAGCATCAGCAGCAGCTAATGATCTAGTTAAACACATATGCGCACCAACTCCACTTAGGCCCAAAAGAAACGACCATCCAAGCCCCAATACCCCAGGTAATGACCAAACAAACAATGCTGGCACAAACGTTAACGGAACTGAAAAAATTGCAAGCCAAGCAACTATAGCATTAGATGAATTATACGATGATAGTGATTTTATCATCAAATTTGATACGGCAATAAATATGGCTGCTCCCACCGGCAATATAAAATACGGGTCCACAACCTCTAACCCAGGTCGCAAAACAACCCAAACACCAGCAAGACCTACAAAGGTGGCGATCCAGCGCCTTGCCTTAACCACTTCACGAAGAAAAATTACAGCGCCAATAGTAGCAAACAGCGGCGAAGCAAACGTTAAAGCAGATACTTCAGCCAAAGTAAGTTTAGACTGAGCAATGACTAGTAAAATAAAACCTGCCATTGAAAACAAAGCGCGAAAACCATGCAAAGGCAAAACATTTGTTTTCATTTCATTTGTACAATGCCGGATTATCCAAGGTAGCATCATTAAAAAAACAAATATCGACCTTATGAACGCAACCATTAATGGATCAGTATCTATAGTTGCCATGCGTACTAGTGGCCCGTGAAAACTAAAAAATACTGCAGCAAGTAACATCCAGAACGCACCACGCGCATGCCCTGGCAATTGGTTAAAAGAACTTTTCATAAAGGCTATAACCTGACAATCTAGAAACTAAATAGAAGAAAAAAATAAAAAATTACTCAGTCCCGTTTTCTAAACAACCCTATTTTGTGCGGTCCTACCATTGCAAAATGCCTCATACCCATCAAGCAGCATCATACCCATAGAAATTCTTGCTTCTCTGGACGCGCTACCAATATGTGGAAGCATAAATACATTTGGCAACTCAAAGTAGCGCGCGTCAATATTAGTTGGCTCACCATTAAACACATCTAATCCTGCAGCAGCTATTTTACCAGACTTGAGAGCTATTATAAGTGCATCATCATCAACCAAGTTACCTCTAGCAATATTTACAATTACAGCACCATCGGGCAAGCACTCAATAGTTTCAGTGTTTAAAAATTTATGTGTCTGTGGTGTGGAGGGTGCGCATAAGGTTAAAAATTTACTACTCCCCAGAAATTCTTCTATATTTCTTATATAAACGGCTTTTTCTTCTAGATCGGAGGATAGGCGGTTACGGTTATGGTAATATACATCCATATCAAAGCCTCTAGCGCGCTTCGACAACGTTTGACCTATTCGACCCATGCCGTATATACCGAGTGTTTTACCGGTAATTTCGATACCAACAAACTGGGTAGCAGTCCATAATCTCCAATTGCCAGAACGAAGACAGCTTATAGATTCCTGAGCCCTTCTCGCAGCCCCAAGCATGAGCAAAACCCCTATCTCTGCTGTAGCTAATGTAACTGCACCAGGCGTAGCTAATACCGCTATACCCCGTTCTCTAGCCGCCTCGATGTCAATATGATCAACCCCTGCTGACAGTGTAAGAATAACCTCCACACTTTTTGGTAATGCGTGAACAACTTCCTCACTAAGAGGCTCAGTAACGCATAAGAAAATTGCCTGGCTTCCATCGGACGCACTAATAATTTCTTCTGAAGACATAATATGATCGTCTTCATTTAAAACAACATCATACTCATCTAATAGACGTTTTTCGATTTCAAACAAATGACGCCTAGTAACTAAAACTCTTAATTTATTAGTCACCTACTTCCCCTTAAATAATTCGTGAGTATAATTCATCTGAGGTTCAAGTGTCTTCTTCCTTTTAACATTGAGTTATTTCATAAATTCATCACAACATACGGCGCCACTTAATAAAAAATCATATAATAAATTATGATTAACTAGGGTAAACTAACCCTGCCAACTCTTGATGGGTAGTCATCCAGACCCAATCTAGATCTTTAACAATATCAATAGCTGCCTTTATTTCGATGGCACCAAACGGACGTCCAAATACGTGGGCGTGTGCAGTTATATCAATTACAGCCGGAGGGCTGCCAATACTAGAATAGTTTTCAACAATTCGTTTTAATGTGGCTGAATAAAACTCAGGCGGATTACCAAAACGCATGTAAAGCGGTAGATCATTAATCTCCATGGTGAATGGAACAATGGCAAGCGGACCCTTAGGCGTGTTCATTAAATAAGGTAAGTCAGTATTGAAATGATCTATATGCCATATAAAGCCGCTGTCGGCTAACAACTCACAAGTATTATTACTTGGAGTTCCCCTTGGGCTGCCAAACCCTTCTGGTTGCTTGCCTATAACATTCCTAAATAGGTCTATCCCACGTTTTAAATCAGCCTTTTCCTGTTCCGGTTCTTGATAAGCTGGGAGTATATTCTGCATCCAAGCATGAGCTCCTATAAAATGGCCATCATTATCAATTCTCTTCAGCAACTCCGGCCATTTTTCGGCAATGATTCCGCTGGCATAAGTTCCACATGGAACTCCTGCCTCTCCAACAATATCTAGCAAGCGGTACGCTCCAACAGTCATACCATATTCAGCCCAAGAACGTGCCTGTGTGTCTAATACTCCAGCCTTTAAAGGGTTTCCCATTGGACCAATACCTGGGGCCGCATCATCAGTCCAAGCCTCACACATTATGTTTACAGAAACAGCTAAACGCTTTCCTTCAGGCCATCCAGTAGGTAATTTTTCTACGTTCATGGTATCTCCTCTTGTATAAATTTAACATTCTGGCAGTCTGCTTACTCGAAATCTTTTATAACTGCAAAGCCCATTGCTGAGATATTAGGAGAGAATAATGCTTAAAACCACGATTACTGGTAGTTTACCGAAGCCATCTTGGCTTGCTCAACCTGAAGTTTTATGGGCGCCATGGACACTTAAAGATAGAGAAAAATTAGCAGAAGCAAAACAAGATGCTGTTCGTATAGCTATAAATGATCAAGAAAAAGCTGGTATTGATATAGTTTCAGATGGTGAACAATCACGTCAACACTTTGTTCATGGTATTTTAGAAAAAATTGGTGGAATAGACTTCGAACATAAAGAGCGTATAGGAATACGTGATGATCGTTATGAAGCGGACTGTCCAACTGTTGTATCTGGTATTTACCGTTCCTCACCAATTCATAAAGATGAAGTGGCTTTCGCCCGGAAACAAACAAAACATGATTTAAAATTCACTATGCCAGGACCTATGACGATTGTGGACACGCTAGCTGATAATCATTACAAAGACCGTCCGTCGCTAGCCATGGCATTTGCCGAAATTTTGAATGCCGAGGCTAAAGAGATAGAGGCAGCAGGTGCTAATGTAATACAGTTCGATGAACCTGCTTTCAATGTATACCTTAACTCTGTACCAACATGGGGTCTAGATGCTCTTAACAGAGCCGTTGATGGAATTTCATGCAAAACAGCCGTTCACATCTGTTATGGCTACGGGATTAAAGCAAACCTTGATTGGAAGGCTTCTTTAGGAAAAGTGTGGAATCAGTATAAAACAATATTACCAGAGCTAGCATGCTGTGAAATAGATCAGATTTCATTAGAATTTGCTGGGTCAAGAGTGCCTATTGAATTGTTAGCACTAATCCCTAATAAAAAAGATGTCCTTTTCGGAGCTATTGATGTAACGAAGCTAGAAATAGAAACACCCGAGGAAGTGGCTGCCATAATTCGTGATGCAATAAAATATACATCCCCAGAACGGATATTCCCATGTACTAACTGTGGCATGGTTCCTCTGCCTCGTAGTGTAGCTAATGGTAAGTTAAAAGCTCTATCTCAAGGAGCCAAAATAGTGCGTTCTGAACTTTAGAAAGTACATAAATTTATTTACTCGCCACTCATGAATTCTAAAGTTATAGAAACAGATAATAAAAACAAATTTTATACAAAATGTTTTAGGAGAAAAGAATGAGTGACGGCAATATTATTGTAAAAGCACAAACATTAAAAGACTTTGCCACAAGCATTTTTAGTGCCTGCAATATATCTTCCGAAGATGCTCTAAAATGGGCGGATATTTTAGTTTGGGCAAATTTACGAGGTGTTGACTCCCACGGAGTATTAAGAATTCCAAGGTATATCGAAACAATCAAAAATGGTAATATTAAAGCTCGTCCAAATATCACTGTAGAAAAGAAAGATGGAGCAATTGCAGTATTAGATTGCGATGCTGCACCAGGACCCATTGGTATGACACGCGCAATGGAAGAAGCAATGGAACGGGCGAATGAGGTTAATATAGGTTGGTGTATTGCAAAAAACATAACTCATACAGGAGCTATTGGTTATTACGCTCAGATTGCTGCAAAAGAAAGCATGGCAGGTATAATTATGATAGCTTCTAGACCAATGATGGCATATCACGGTGCAAGAGTAGCTGGCTTATCTACCAATCCGCTTGCTATAGCAGTACCAGGCGGAACACACCCTCCTTTGGTTGTCGATATGTCTACCTCTACAGTGTCTATGGGAAAAATTTTAGAAGCACGTGACGCTGGTGAACCAATTCCCGACGGATGGGCCATGGATAAAAATGGAAACATGACAAATGATCCAAACTGCGCTTCAATACTAATGCCTCTGGGCGGGGCAAAAGGGTCTAGTTTATCTCTGATGTTTGAATGCTTAGTTAGCCTTATGGGAGCTAATCCACTAATAGCGTCTCTAATTATGCCCGGTGCCGACCCTTCTGGTTTTCGACAAAATGGACTGGCAATAGCAATTAAAATATCTGCTTTTGTTGACATTAATAATTATAGAAACGAAGTCGATCTGCTCGCATCTGCTATCAAATCATTGCCACGTGCTGAAGGCGTAGAAGAAATATATGCACCTGGAGAAAGAGGTGATGCAGTTCTAGCTGAACGCTCGAAAAATGGCATTCCATTGCCTAGGGGTACATGGGATAGGCTTTCTCAATCCGCATCTGCCCTGGGCGTTGAAATGCCAAATATTTCTACTTCGTTCTAAAAATTGACCTGAAGAGTATTCTAAAAGAAACTATATATTTATAAAACATAATTTAATTCAATCGAGAAACGTCAATTTTCAGAAGCTGAGCAGCATTACCCCCCATAACTGTGGCCTTCTGTTGTTCACTAAGACCAGAAGTACCATCCACAAAGCCTACCGGATCAGTTTCAGCCATATCGTAAGGATAGTCAGTCCCCATAACAATTCGGTCTGCACCCCATGTATCAACTAAATAACGGAGTTGATGGTCAGTAAATACAACCGTATCAAAGTATAGTTTTTTCACATACTCACTTGGAGGTTTAGATATGACCTGACGACAATCATCTCTAAGATGATAGGGGTGATCGAAACGTCCGGAATAAGTTGGTACATAACCGCCACCATGAGCAATACAAATTTTAATTCCAGGAAATTTTTCTAGATAACCGTCAAATACTAAGTGTCCTACAGCCAAAGCTGATTCAAGTGGATGCCCAATAGTATTACGAAAATAATGATCAGTCATGCGCTCCTTAAAACTAGTACCAATAGGATGCATAAAAATCATTACATCTAGTTCTTCAACTCTGGCAAAGAACTTCTCTAATCCGGCCCGTGTTAAGTCCTCTCCTCGAACATTGGTAGAAATTTCAACCCCACGCATACCATGTTCTTTGACACAGCGATCTAATTCTGCAATCGCCATATCAACATCCTGCAATGGAGCAGTACATAAACCCACAAAACGATCAGGGTTTCCAGCAACAATTTCTGCGATACGGTCGTTAACTACTTTTGATGTTTCGCGAGCAAACTCTGCTGGATAAACATAGTTGTAGTGAAAGGGTGATGGTGAGAGCGCTTGCACGTCTATACCGCAAGCATCCATATCAGCAATACGAACATCTGGATCAGTTAACTTAGGTAAAATACTCTGATGTTGATTGCGGTTAATTTCTCCAGTTAATTCACTAGCTTCCTTATATAGCTTTGCCTGATCAGCTACTGAAGGATCTGCCAACATAGCATCGGCCTCAAGCACATGTACATGACAATGTACATCTACTGTAAAGTTCTTATTACCGTTTTTTACGCTCTGGGTGTGGCCGTGATCACTAGCCGGCGAATGGTTTACGCATTTAAAAAACATAAATTACCCCTATTTAAATAGTATCAGTATAAAATGACGAAATCTGTTTTAGATAAGTCCTAATAATTCAGCAGCATTACCACCAATTATGGCAGCTTTTTGATCGTCAGTTAAATCGGTTCCGTTTACGTGGCCAACAGGATCTGTTTCAGCCATATCATATGGATAGTCAGTTCCCATTACAATATGATCAGCTCCAAATACCTTCACCAAATACTCTAACTGATGATCGGTAAATACAACAGTATCAAAATAAAACCTCTTCAGATAATCAGTGGGAATTTTGCCTTTAGGTAAATGACGTTGCATATCTGGCCGAAGAGGGTGTGCATGGTCAATACGCCCTGAATATGAGGCCATAAAACCACCTCCATGTGCTACACAAATCTTTAGGCCAGGATGTCGATCCATTACTCCATCAAAAATCAGGTAGTGGACTGCAACAGTTGATGCTAATGGATTAGCAATAATGTTACTAAAATAATGATCAGCAAACCTAGCGCTTTCAGTAAATCCCCCGGGGTGCATGAATATCACAACACCTAATTCTTCGACCCGGGCAAAGAACTTATCAAGACCCGATCGTGATAATTCTGTTCCACAGACATCGGTTGAGATTTCCACTCCACGCATGCCCAGGTCATTGACACAACGATTTAATTCAGTAACTGCCATTTCAGGGTTTTGTAATGGAACAGTACCTAAACCAACAAACCTATCAGGGTTGCTTTCAACAAGTTCAGCTAAACTATTATTTACTGTCTGTGCTACATCACGTCCTAAATCAGGCTCAGCCCAATAACAATAGTGACCAGGACCTGTTGATACTGCTTGTATGTCAACACCAGCAGCGTCCATATGAGAAAGGCGTATATCTACATCTGTTGCCATTGGCATAATATCTTGAGTATGTTGGCGTTGAAAGGCCCTTGTTTCCTCACTAGCATGCCACATAAGTGGTTCATACTTTAAATCAAAGGCATCTTTTACCATTGCATCGACCTCAGGTACATGAAGATGGCAATGAATATCAACAGATTTAATTTTCGAATTTATATTTTGGACGCGGTGACCTATACTACTACTGCCAGTCTCTGGACTGTGATGAGCACACTTAAAAAGCATAATGATTCCCCAAATTACTATTTTCTTGTAAAAAAATTTATTTGTTATCACCTATATAGTTCTAAAAATACAGACAAAACTAATTATTTTAACTCTCTCTTACCCCTCGACTTAAACGTAAGCCATGTTAAATACTCTAATTAATAAAAAATATATCAATTTTAGGAGAATTCTGAATATGTCGACTGAAAATTTTGGTATCTCTCAACATGTTCTGCGCCGCGAAGATCAAAACTTGATCACCGGCTCTGGAAAATATACCGATGACATAACCCTTGATGATCAAACCTATGTAGCGTTTCTAAGATCTCCTGTTGCTCATGCCAAATTATTGGCAGTTGACGTATCTGCAGCTAAAACTTCGCCTGGTGTAATTGACGCATTCACAGGCGCTGATCTGCGTACTGCAGGTATTGGTAATATTCCAAACATGACTCCTTTCACTAACTATGATGGTTCAGAAATGAGACTGACATCCCGTCCATCTATTGCCGTTGAAAAAGTTCGACATGTTGGGGAGATTGTCGCGATGGTTATTGCTGAAACTGCCGCCCTAGCAGAAGACGCAGTTGAACTCATTGACTTTGATTTTGATATCTTACCTGCCATAGTAGATGTAGAGGATGCTATAGCAGATGGTGCTCCGCAAATATGGGAAAATATACCTAATAATATTTGTTTGGACTTTCGCATAGGTGACAAAGAAAAAACAGAGCAGGCCTTTAGAAGGGCGTCACATGTCTCAAAGTTGACTTTGAAAACAAATCGTATAGTAGCAGCTTCAATGGAGCCACGCAGCGCTAACGCCCGATGGGATGCCGATAAAGAAAGATACGAGCTTTTTGCAGGATCACAGGGGGTTAATGCTATGCGTCGTATGTTATCGGAATCTATTTTTCAAGTGCCTCCTGAGAAAATGCATGTAGTAACCCATGATGTAGGTGGCGGGTTTGGCATGAAAACGCAAGCTTATCCAGAGTACGTAGCTTGTCTTTTCGCTGCTAAAGAAATCAAAAGACCTGTAAAATGGCAAGGAAGTCGTTCGGAAGCTTTTCTAGCTGATAATCAAGCACGTGATGGTATTATAAATGGGGAACTAGCATTAGATCAAAATGGTAAAATTATAGGTCTTCGCGTAGATATGATAGCAGCAATGGGAGGATATTTATCTTCACATGGGCCCGCAGCAGCTACGCGAAACGTCTGTAATTGTCTAACGGGCTGTTATGATAATCCCTCTCTACATTTTAACGTTCGTTGCGTATTAACAAATAATTTACCTATAGGGCCATACCGAGGAGCCGGGCGCCCCGAAGCAGCTTACATTCTTGAACGCCTAATTGATCAAGCGGCAAGAGAAATGGTTATAGATCGAGTAGATTTGAGGCGTCGAAATTTTATTAAACCCATCGCTATGCCATATACAACGTCACTATCACAAACCTATGATAGTGGAGAATTTGAAGCAGCCATGGATAAGGCACTAGAATTAGCAAAATGGGATGAGTTTGAATCTCGAAGACAAAATTCTGAAAAAAACGGTAAATTACGTGGATTAGGTATGGCTTGCTTTGTGGAAACCGCAGGAGGATACTTAGAAGAGGGCGCTAAAATAGAATTTACTGAGAACGGAACGGTTGATGCAATTCTGGCAGTTCAATCAAATGGACAAGGACATGCGACCTCATTTGCTCAAGTAATTTCAGATCTACTTAATGTTCCATTTGATAAAGTTAGAATTGTTGAAGGCAATAGCGACAACACTCCATCAATAGGTTTTGCTTCTGTCGCTTCTCGATCGGCTGCATTAGCCAGCGGTGCTCTATCCGTAACAATAGATTCAGTTATAGATAAAGGTAAAATAATAGCGGGACATATACTTGAGGCATCGGTAGCAGATATTGAATATAGCAGTGGAGCTTTTTTAGTAGCTGGTACAGATCGTGAAATTAATATATTTGATCTAGCTGCAAAAGTAAAAACACTTAGCAATTTGCCCGAAAATATTCCTCAAAGTCTGGATTCAGAAGAAAAATTTATTTCACCTGAACAAACTTATCCTAATGGATGCCATGTATGCGAAGTTGAAATAGATACTGATACTGGAGTAGTAGATATTGTTGCCTATACAGCTGTCGACGATTGTGGAACAGTAATCAATCCCATGATAGTTCATGGTCAAGTTCACGGCGGAGTCGCACAAGGTTTAGGACAAGTATTAGGTGAGCATGCCGTCTATGATAACGAAGGCCAACTAGTTGCAGGTTCATTCATGGACTATATGATGCCAAGAGCGGATGATTTACCAACAATGAAGCTTGGTTTTCATTCGGTTCCATGCACTACTAACCCAGTTGGAGCCAAGGGTGCTGGTGAAGCTGGAACCACTGGCGCTCTTCCAGCTGGAATGAATGCAATTATAGATGCTCTTTCAACTCGAGGAATTACTAGAATAGATATGCCAGCTACATCTCAAAAAATTTGGACTGCATTACGATCGGTGTAAACCCATTTATTATAGGAGGCCTAAAACATGAAAGCAGCCTGGTACAATAAACAAGGACCAGCTAGAAGAGTTATTAAAGTCGGGGATATTGACACCCCTAATGCCAAACCTGGCGAAGTCCGTATAAAAATTGCTTATTCAGGCCTAAATCCAACTGATATAAAAAGACGCCAGGGTTTTGGTGGTCAACTCCATGCATATCCTACAATAATACCTCATAGTGACGGCTCCGGAGTAATCGATCAGGTTGGAAAAGGGGTATCAAAATCTCGCCTTAAAGAGAAGGTGTGGATTTGGAGTGGGCAATGGCAAAGGCCTTTTGGTACTTGTGCGGAATATATATCTTTACCAGCTCGCCAAGCAGTTCCTATGCCCAAAAAAATGAGTTTGTTACACGGTGCTTGTATTGGCATACCGGCCATAACCGCTCATCGCTGTCTATTTGCCGATGGTCCTATCAAAGGTAAAACAGTTCTCATAACGGGAGGAGCAGGTGCAGTAGGTAATTATGCAATACAACTTGCAAAATGGGGGGGTGCAAGTCTAGTTATCGCAACTGTAAGTTCTACCTCTAAGGCCAAACAGGCAAAGATGGCAGGGGCAGATGCAATCATTAATTATAAAAAGCAAAATGTAGTAAAACGGATTTCTACTATTACAAAAGGCACCGGTGTCGATCACATTGTTGAGGTTGCCTTCGGAGTAAATCAGCCAACAATACTCGAAGTATTGAACACGCATGGCACTATCGCATGTTATGCATCAGATAAGAGACCTGACCCAATGTTGGATTTTTACGGATTTATGCAACGCAATGCAAATTTGCGATGGGTTTTCATGTACCAAATACCTGAAGCAGCATTCCGTCATGCTATTCGTGATATAAATAAATGGCTGGACGCTGGTAATGCATATCACCCAGTTGATAAGGTTTTTTCTTTATCCGAAACAGCAGATGCCCACCTAAAACTACAGTCCGGAAAAGCCAACGGAAACATAATTATTTCTATGAATAATTAAATATTTTAAGAGGAAATATTTATGAAAACTATAAACATCTGTCCTGAAGAAATGGAAAATCATATTGTAAGGTTCAAAGACCTGAAACCTAAACAAGGGTTGTATAAAGATCTTGGCATTCCAAACGAAGCCTATGAGATGCTTACAGCTAAAACACTCTATTCGTTATTAGCTCCAGGAAGTGCAGCTGGCTCGCACCAATTCGCTGCGGCAGCAGGGCCTCCAGGTTTATCCATAACTATCGCAGAATGCCCACCCGGAAATGGCCCAATGCTTCACGCACATATGAATACACATGAAATATTTTTTTGTTTGACAGGTAGATTTGAAGTAAGTTGGGGTGATGAAGGACAGTACAGTACAATACTAGAGCAGCATGATATGATTGATGTGCCTTTGGGGGTAACTCGAGCTTTTAAAAATATTGATGGAAACATTGCACTACTTTTCGTTATAATAATGGGTAGCGATCAGTCGGACGTTGCATACACTCATAAAATTGGCGAAAAGCTAGTAAAAATTTTTGGCAACGAAGTAAAAGAAGCAATTGAGACACATACCAGCATGAATTTTACAGCCGGCCTATAAAACGTAAAACTGTTTAACCTATTAGGCGGCGATTTGCCGACTCTTTAGTCCAAATGCCTCGGCAATCAACTCATAAGAGTGTAATCTTGCTTCAAAATCGTAGGTAATTGTAAGAATTACAAGCTCGTCTGCAGAATGACAGGCTGCAAGTTCTTCTAGCTGTCCTTTAACGTAGTTTGGATCTCCAACAAACCTATTAGCCTTGCTTTGTTCTATCAAAGAAAGCTCCTGCTGAGTATATGTATAGCTCAATGCCTCATCGGGAGATATATAAGGTAAATGTTGACCTTGACCTAACTTGAGACGCCAATAGTCACGACTGGTCGCTAAATATTCTGCCTCCTCAGTTGTATCTGCACATATAACAAATACACCAAGATTAACTCGCGGCTCTTTCATAACAGGTGAAGGACGAAAATTTTTTCGATATTGATTAATTAAAGCTTCACTTTCATGTGGAGTTATAAAATGTGCAAAAGAATAAGCTAACCCAAAATGGGCGGCATATGCAGCACTTTGATCACTCGAACCTAATAACCAGACCTCGGGTAAAGAAGGAGCTAGAGGAGTAGCTCTCACATTTTTAAATGGCTCCGATACGGGAGGTTGACCAGCTAAAAACGCTGTCATATCAGCAATTTTAGTGGGAAAATACTCTATTCCCATTTGATTTCCATATGCTAAAGCAGCAGCGGTTATGCCGTCACTACCTGGAGCTCGTCCTATGCCAAGGTCAATTCTATTAGGAAACATATTTTCAAGGAGCGCAAAATTCTCCGCGACCTTCAAGGGACTATAATGGCTTAGCATAACCCCGCCTGATCCAACCCTAATACGATTAGTCGCCGCAGCAACCCGGGTAATCATAATTTCTGGAGAAGACCCGGCAAAACCATCTGTTCCGTGATGCTCGGCCAACCAATACCGGTTATACCCTAGCGTTTCAGCTGTCTGTGCAAGTCTAATAGTCTCATCAATTGCTTGGGCAGGTGTACCACCAGCGCGCACTGGAGTCTGATCGAGTATACTAAGATCAACCATTCTGATTACCTAATAAGTTATTAATATTATCAAAATATGGGATATAATTATTAAAAAAACTATCCTTTTTTAAAGAACTTAATATATGAGTGTTAAAATTTATGGCGGCAATTATAAAAACCTAGTAAGAGTAAAAAGTTAGTAATAGTTTATATTTACTATTTAGCTTAAGTAGTATTATCGTCTCCTGAATCTTTGGTTACAAATAAGGTCATATAATTATTTAATGCAATAACTCTATTCTAAAAACTAAAAATAATTTTGAAAGACAAAATGTCAAAGCACTCGATACTACCTTCCGTCAATTCATTGTTGATATTGGAACCAATGAAAGTGCTTATAGAGGCCCATGGTAGAAAGCTAACCACAGAAGTCATACGTGAAATATTAGCTAATATACGCGAAGAAATAGCCCAGAGCCGAGAAAAACATTTTTGTATAGAAGAGGCTAGAATAATAGCACTAGTTTCTGCTCAACTGGCTAAAATAGAAGCCCCAACCTTTAAACCAGTATTTAATTTAACTGGAACTGTATTACACACCAATTTGGGTCGTGCAGTTTTAGCAACTGAAGCAATCAATGCAATTAACGATGTCGCCTCCGGGGCAAGCAACCTAGAGTATGACCTCCATACCGGACGCAGAGGAGATCGGGATAGTCATATAGAAGATATAATCTGCTCCTTGACCGGCGCGGAAGCAGCAACATTAGTAAACAACAATGCTGCCGCTGTTGTGCTTATTCTAAATACACTTGCTCTGCGGAAAGAAGTTCCCGTGTCACGAGGAGAACTGATTGAAATAGGGGGTTCGTTTCGTATTCCAGACATAATGTCTCGATCTGGTTGCCGTTTGGTAGAAGTTGGTACAACTAATCGCACCCACATTGCAGATTATGAAGCAGCAATTAACTCAAGAACTGCATTTTTTATGTCAGTACATACATCAAACTATAAAGTTGAAGGTTTCACTAATGTGGTGTCAGAAAATGAACTTGCGAATCTGGCTCATAAGCATAATTTACCATTTGTTGTGGATCTCGGTAGTGGCACATTAGTCGACTTACGATACTATGGTTTACAGCATGAACCCACACCAAATGAATCTATAGTATCCGGAGCGGACTTAGTAACATTTTCTGGTGATAAACTTCTTGGCGGTCCACAGTCAGGTATAATAGTTGGAAATGGTAATTTGATTGCCAAACTTAAAAAGAACCCGCTTAAAAGGGCAATGCGCTGCGATAAGTTCACAATTGCCGCACTAGCAGCTACATTACGCCTATATAAAAATCCAGATAAATTAGCCAAAAAGTTGCCAACACTCAGAATGCTTACCCGTTCAGTTGAGGAATTAAAAGCTCTTTCCGAAAGGTTAATACCACCACTAATAAAAATATTAGGCGAAAATTATGAGATTACCGGGGCAAAAACCCTGGGGCAAATAGGCAGTGGATCTTTACCTATAGAAAATCTAAATAGTTTTGCAGTGAAACTTACGCCTCATAAAAAACGCGGGAAAGGTAAAGCCCTAAAAGAAATTACTACTAGTCTGCGCGCCCTTCCAGCTCCTATTATAGGTCGAGTGCATAATGACAGTTTATGGCTAGACCTTAGATGCCTTGAAAATGAAAATGAATTTTTAAAACAGATTTCCATGCTTAAAATAAAATGATCGTAGCTACTGCTGGCCATATTGATCACGGAAAAACTCTACTAGTAAGAGCTATAACAGGTATAAACGCTGATCGTTTGCCTGAAGAAAAAAAACGGGGAATGACTATTGATCTAGGGTTTGCATATCACAGATTGAGCCAAAATAAAGTTTTGGGTTTTGTGGACGTTCCAGGTCATGAACGATTCATAGGAAACATGCTAGCAGGAGTAACAGGAATCGACTATTCAATGCTGGTTATAGCAGCAGATGATGGACCAATGCCACAAACCCGAGAGCATCTGTCAATACTAAATTTACTTGGTATAAAACAGTGTGTCATAGCACTTACTAAAATTGATCGCGTAAACACGGGTCGTTTAACCGAAGTTACCGCGGCTATTAACTCTTTACTAGATTCGACGGATTTAGTTAACAGTCCTATTTTTCCGGTTTCTGCAGTTACCGGTGAGGGTGTGAAAGAGCTATCTAATCACCTTTATAATGTTGCTAATAATTACTCAGAAAAAATTACATCCGGTAACTTTCGCCTCGCTATCGACAGGGCTTTCACGATTGCAGGAGCAGGACTGGTGGTTACAGGTACAGTTTTTTCCGGGTTTATTGAAGTTGGATCACAAGTTTTTCTATCAAGTACAGGGCAAAAAGCTAGAATAAGAGAAATACATTCAAACAACAAAAAATCCAACAAAGGCAGCACCGGGCAACGTTGTGCCATTAACTTGAGTAATATAGACAAAGCAGTTGTCAACCGAGGAGACTGGCTAGTTTCATCATCAGATATAACTCCAGTTAGTAAAATTGATACCGAGTTACATATCCTAGATACAGAAATTCGCCCTCTACGCCATTGGACACCAGTTCATCTTCATCTTGGTGCTGCCCACGTTACCGGACATATTGCTATCCTCGAAAGTAATGCCATAGATCCTGGCTCAAAATCTTTGGCACAGATAGTATTAGATTCGCAGATCAGTGCTTTGTCTCTAGATCGTTTTATAATCCGTGACCAATCGGCCCAAAGAACACTTGGTGGAGGACATATAATTGATATATTTCCTCCAAGGCGTAGAAGGTCACACCCAAATCGAATAGCAATGCTTAAGGCTCTCAATACTAATGATAATAATATTGCTTTTAATAGTTCCTTAAAATTATCTAACTTAGGTCTAGACGTAAATAGATTTTCCGTAAATCGTAATTTAACAGATGATCAAATAAATAAAATTATAGATAAAAATAAAGCGATAATAATAGGTAACACCCAATCAAAAACTGCATTCCATAAGATGACTTGGCAACAACTAAAAATTGATACTTTGGCTGCCCTAGACCTTTACCATAATAAGCATACCGACATATTAGGGCCGGGCATTAGCCAATTGCGCAAAACCTTAATTAATAATATTCCCGAAAGTATTTTTCATGGCCTAATAAATGTTTTGCTCACTGACGGCAGCGTAAATAGTGAGGGGACGCTGCTACATCTACCAAACAAAAGAATACAGTTAAGTCCAGAGGATGAGAAATTATGGATGATTGTTCTTCCATTACTAATTAGAAACCCAAACCAACCGCCTGTAATTCATGAT
Source organism: Alphaproteobacteria bacterium (assembly GCA_029243445.1). The sequence goes on along the minus strand of JAQWSA010000126.1, from coordinate 1,356 downwards.
TTAGCAAAAAAAATAAATATACAACCAGATAATCTCAACCGATTCTTGCATCGAGTTACTAATTTAGGTTTAGCGATACAGATAAGCAAAAACAGATTCTACGAACGTGATTCCTTGACCGAACTAGCCTACAAATTTGAGGTTTTGTCAAAAGAACTAGTCGATGGGGTAACCCCTAGTAAATTTCGTGATCAAGCAGGTATGGGAAGGAATTTGACGATAGAGTTATTAGAATATTTTGACCGTTGCGGGCTATCAAAGCGCTCGGGAAACATACGCACCCTAGTTAAACCAGCCCGAGAAATATTTCAAAGAAATGAGGACAATAAATAGATACTATAATCTATAATAAATTAACAAGAACCCATCATTCCTTTATACAGCTATGTTTCCGCACAAGCCCGTTGAATAGATTGCCAAATTCTGTAAGGCGTTGCCGGCGTATCAATATGGCTAATTCCATATATTGAGAGAGAATTAACTATAGCGTTTACACCTGCTGATAAAGCGCCAACCGCTCCCGCCTCACCAGCTCCCTTTACACCAAGAGGATTCATAGAAGTTGGTACTGCATTATTCTCAATTACAACACTGCAGAAATCATCTGCGCGCGGCATACTATAATCCATGAAGGATCCAGATAAAACTTGGCCCGTATTTGCATCATACGTTTTATCTTCCATAAGTACTTGTCCCATCCCTTGGGAAATTCCCCCCATGATCTGTCCTTCAAGAAGCAAAGGATTTACTACTGTACCAACATCATCAACTACAAAATAACCTAAAACATCTACAAATCCGGTCTCGGGATCTACCTCTAATTCACATATATGGCAGCCGTTAGGAAAGTTTCCCCCGGGTGACCGATATGTAGCTGTTTCATAAAGACCTGGTTCCATATAAGTCGGTAATTTATTAACATCAAAAGATGCCCTAGCGACTTCATGAATGCCAAGCATACGGTCTGTTCCTACTACCTTAAAAACCCCCTCCGAAAAATTTATATCTTCCTCGGAAGATTCTAAAAGGTGTGCAGCTAATTTGAGGGCTTTTTCACGAATTTTATTCGAGACAGATACAATAGCACTGCCACTCATTGTTGTAGATCGAGACCCTCCCGTACCGACGCCGAAGGCAACCTTATCTGTATCGCCCTGAATATAATTTACTAACTCTGGATCAACGCCCAACTGATCTACTAGTATCTGAGTTTGAGTAGTATAATGTCCTTGTCCATGAGAAATTGCACCAGAAACTATGGTCACCGCCCCCCCTGGATCAAAACGAATCTCTGATGTCTCTATTCCAGCATCAGCTGCGTGCTCGATAGTGTTTGACATACCAATGCCTCGCAAC
>JAQWSA010000125.1 GCA_029243445.1 Alphaproteobacteria bacterium | reverse complement strand
AATGTCCATAAGCCGCAGTTCTAGCATATATAGGTTTACTAAGCCCAAGATGTTCACGTATGCCTCGGGGAGTTAAATCCATAACCTCTCTTAATATAGTCGAAAGCTTACCTTCCTCTACTTGTCCAGTACCATGTGTATCTACATAGACTGACAAAGGGTGAGAAACCCCAATTGCGTAAGCAAGTTGAATAGTACATCTATCCGCTAAACCAGCTGCGACGACATTTTTTGCAAGATATCTAGTTGCATAAGCAGCTGACCTATCAACCTTAGTCGGGTCTTTACCAGAAAAAGCACCTCCCCCATGAGGAGCTGCGCCACCATAAGTATCAACAATAATTTTACGACCTGTTAACCCAGAATCACCATCAGGACCACCAATAACAAATCGGCCCGTTGGATTCACATAAAAGTTAGCCTCTTCACACATCCAGCCATCAGGTAGAATTTGAAGTACATAAGGCCTAACAATCTCACGCACTTCTTCTTGCCCAAGCAAATCTGAATGTTGTGTTGATAAAACTACCGACTCTGCACAAACAGGTATTCCGTTTTCATAACGTAGAGTTATTTGGCTCTTAGAATCGGGTCCAAGAGAAGGCTCTTTACCTAAGTGACGTGCTTCAGAAAGTGATTTAAGTATTGCGTGGGCATAAAAAATTGGAGCAGGCATAAGTGCTGGTGTTTCTTTACAAGCATATCCAAACATAAGTCCTTGGTCGCCTGCTCCCTCGTCCTTATTACCATCAGCGTCTACACCCATAGCAATATCTGATGATTGAGAATGCACAAAACAATCAACGACCATATTTTCCCAGTGGAACCCTTCCTGTTCGTAACCAATATCTCGAACAGCATCACGAGCAATTGATATCATTTTATCAGAATTTATAGAGCTCGGCCCGCGCACCTCTCCAGCCATAATAACCCGATTGGTTGTTGTTAATGTTTCTATAGCCACACGACTAAATGGATCTAGTGACAAAAAACCGTCTACCAACTCATCTGAAATGCGGTCGCAAACCTTGTCCGGATGACCTTCGGAGACCGACTCGCTGGTAAAAAGATAATCACTTTTAGACAAGTTATTTACTCCCTGTTGATTTAGTTCAGCATTATTATTTAGATTTTTTAAACTATCGCATTAAAGTTTAAGAGCATTTTTAACAACTCAAATTAATAGTCTATAATGTTGAACATTTGTGCAAAAAATAAGGTCATTCTGTCAAGTGGGTTCAACATTGTGCTTAATAAATTTTAAATCCAAAACTTGTAGTAATATTATCAAGATTATCACCAGCCCAGTCATTCCCGCCGAGGTTAGATTACCCCACTTTGCGTATAATGTCTGCTTCTGGAGTGGGCGTGGAAGCCCCGAATTTATTACTCCCACAACTCCAACATCTAACATCTCTATTATTCTGCCGTAAGGATCGACTATAGCTGAAATACCTGTGTTAGCAGCTCGAACGAGAGGTAAACCTTCTTCTATTGAACGAAAAATAGTAATAGCAAAGTGCTGCTGAGGCCCAGCATAACTGCCAAACCAAGCATCATTAGTTAAACTTAATAACCAATCAGGGCGGGAATCAGGTATATGTGTGCGGCCAGGGAATATTCCTTCATAGCATATCAACGGGCTAACCGGCGGCAAACCTTTTATCTCTATCGTTTTACGACTTATTCCAGAAATAAAGTCGCCATGACCAGGAACAAGCTTATCTATAGGAAGAATATCGCGAAATGGTACATATTCACCAAAAGGAACTAGATCACTCTTATCATAAAGAGCAATATTTTTTCCCAAATTATTTATAAAGTATACTGAATTCCAAAAGTCTTGGTCTATAGCTCCTCCACGGCGAACCGCACCCGTAATTAAAGCCCCTTCCGGCGATATAAGGTTTTTAGCTATTGAACGCACATAACTATCATACACCTTAAGAGGAGGAACTGTTGCTTCAGGCCAAATCACATGTGTTGGGAGACTTAACAACTTATTTTCACTTAGTGAAACATGTCTTTGTAGGTTACTTTCCTGATATCGTGCCACCCACTTTTTATTTTGGGGAATATTTGCTTGCACTATTCGTAAATTTACTTCTGGGACCATATTAAGTCCATCACTACCGAGATAGTCTGGAGCGCCCCCTAAACGCAACGCACCGGCACCCCATAACGCAGCAGGCAAAAATACGCTACAAAATAAAACAATACAAATGTTCTTATAGCCACGGGTGTTAGCAAGAATTGCTGACATTCCTGCTGCTATAACCGTCAACAAACTAATGCCCAAAACCCCTACAAATGCAGCTGTCTGCATCACCTCGGTTGTTGAGGACCAAATATACCCGATCAAATTCCAAGGAAATCCAGTAAATAGCCATGTACGCACCCATTCCATAATTACCCAAATAACAGAAAATAAAAGTACTCTTGCTACAGGGGACAGGATAAAAATTTGAGTACAAAAAGTAATAAGCACGCCTGAAATTGCTATAAAAACAGCTAAACCACCAGACAAACCTAATACAACAAAAGGTATTAACCAGCTATGGCGAGTAGCATCTACTAAAAATGGCTCCACTATCCAGTGCATACCAACAAAGAAATGCCCAAATCCAAAAAGCCAGGCTATAACCGCCGATCTACTCAATGGATATGGAGATTTTTCTGCAGCGTCTATTAACCACAAAAGGCCAGTAAATGCAGGAATTATTAACGGCAGAAAATACCAGGGAGGCAAAGCAAGTGCAGATAAAGCACCAAGCAATATAGACAAACCAACACGATGCCACGTGCCCAGATTTAAAACCAAAATATAGAGATACGTAAACATCGTATTTTACTATAGTTTTACAATATTCAATATGGAATATTATTTATTATAAGTCAGTTTTATCACGTAAATCTCTAACATACAGCTTTTTAACACGACGGGAATCAGCTTCAACAATCTCGAATTCAAGTCCTGAGGGATGGGTTATAACTTCATATCGTTTTGGAACTCGATCAATTAAGCTAAAAACAATTCCACCCAATGTATCAATTTCTTTTCGCTCTTCAGCGGTGGCAAAAACACCTATCAATTTCTCTAGGTCTTCAATTTCATTTCTAGCATCTGCAAGAATACTTCCGTCTGGACGCCTAATAATAGTAGGCCCTCCAGTATCATGCTCATCTTCTATTTCACCCACTATTTCTTCAACTAAATCCTCTATGGTTACTAAGCCATCGACACCCCCGAACTCGTCAACGACAATAGCAATATGAGTGCGTTTAGCTCGCATTTCCAGCAAAAGGTCTAGAACACGAATAGACGGAGCTGCAAATAAAATATCACGCAATATATCATTAACTTTTACATCCCGTTTACTACGGACAGCCACCAGAACATCTTTTATATGCACAAAACCAGTAACATTATCAAGTTGATCAATATAAACTGGTACCCGTGAGTGTGCATCCTCCGCCATAAGATTCACCAAGTCATCAAATTTACAGTTGACATCTGCTGCCACAATATCAGCCCGAGGCACCATCACATCTTCAGCTGTTAACTCATGGAGTTTAAGTATATTAACAATTAATTCACCTTGATCAGCACCAATCTGATTAGAGTCATCATCAACCTCCTCAATTAATTCTTCTATATGTTCACGTACTGTGGCCTCATCATTGCGGCCGTGGGACATTAATCTTAACCGCTTAAATATAAACCCTAGAACAGGTATGCTTATAAGCTTATCAGTAACTTCATCTGGTTTTTCAGCACGGGGAAGGTCCGCCATCTGATAGAGTGTTCCTTTCTATGTACCTATATTAATATATGGATCTTTTATACCTAGAGGAGCAAGGCTCTTTCTCTCAAAATCCTCCATTATTATGGCCTCCTCTTCGTTATCATGGTCGTAACCAAGCAAATGCAGTGTGCCATGGATAATCATATGACAAAGATAATCTTCTAATATTCTTGATTGCGAAGTTGCTTCCTTGGAGCAAGTTTCGTAAGCAACAACGACATCCCCCAAAAGTTTTGGAAAATCTTTCGGTTGAATCAGGTTTAGTTCACTTGAAGTATAACAATCAGAAATTGCAAAAGATAATACGTTAGTTGGCACATTCTTATCTCTATAATTCTGATTCAATGCCCTAATTTCATTATCATCAGTTAACAAAATACTTACCTCGACAGAACGAGCCGGGCCTACTGTTAATAGCGCCGATTTGGCAGCAGATATTACAAGCTTTTTTAGTAGAGCCTCATCAGGGAAACTAGTTAACCATTCGTCGGCAACAACATCGACAATTATAATATCATTTGAGCGAGAAAATTGATGAATCAAAGTTTTATGTCGGCTGCTTTTTTGTATCACGAGAATCATAAGCACGAACAATACGCATTACCAGCGAGTGTCGCACTACATCTTTTTCCGTAAAGTTAATCATACCAATCCCCTCCACACCATTCAAGACCTGCAAAGCATCACCTAAGCCCGAACGTGTTCCTGCTGGCAAATCAATTTGACTCATATCACCAGTAATCACCATCCTTGATTTTTCTCCTAAACGGGTTAAAAACATTTTCATCTGCATAACAGAAGTGTTTTGTGCCTCATCAAGTATAACAAAGGCATGATCTAAAGTTCGTCCGCGCATAAATGCAAGAGGTGCTACCTCAATCTCACCACTTCCCATCCTTCGGATCACCTGATCTCCTGGTAACATGTCATGAAGAGCATCATAAAGAGGGCGCAAATAAGGATCAATTTTATCCTGCAGATCGCCAGGCAAGTAGCCCAGTCTCTCACCGGCCTCCACCGCCGGCCGTGAAAGTATAATTCGATCAATTTTTCCCTGTAGGAGATGAGTCACAGCTACAGCGACAGCGAGATAAGTCTTTCCTGTTCCAGCAGGGCCCAAACCAAAAACTAGATCAAATTCCTCAAGCGCCCTTATATATTCCGCCTGATTCGGCGACCTAGGCATAATTGTACGTTTTCGTGTACGTAGCTGTAGCTTCCCAGCAGCATTATCTTGACCTGAGGCAAGCCGTACAGCAGCCATAACCTCTCCTGATCCTACTTCTAAATCGTTCTTTAAACGGGTGTATAATGAAACTATAGCTTTATCCGCAATTTCACATGAAGTGGTCGGTCCTAGTATTTCAAGATTATTACCTCGATACCGCAACCTAACATCCAATAGTTGTTCTATTTGTAAAAGATGCTCATCGTGATTACCAAATAAGGCTGGTAAAAGAGAGTTATCATCAAACTGAATTTTGCCTTGTGGCTCAGTAGTCACCTCAGAAGTACTCATAAAGAATTTCCGTGAACGGCTGATAAAGCGAGTTCATCGCATTCTACGACTTT
>JAQWSA010000124.1 GCA_029243445.1 Alphaproteobacteria bacterium | reverse complement strand
AATGCCTCGCAACCTTCCTCGACCTGCAGATTCACCCTTTCGTTCTTCGAACCCCTCCCAATCAGCTAGTATCATCGCAAGATCCATGTTTTTTTCAAATTCACCGCTATCATAGGTATATGTCAGTGCCGTTTTAAAAGGCATCTCACTTGGTTTTATATAATTACCACGCCTTAACTCAGCGGAATCAATAGAAAGTTTTGTAGCAGCTAATTCAACTAGACGTTCGATCATGTAGGATGCTTCTGGTCGTCCAGCACCTCTATATGGAGAGGTACAGTGAGTGTTTGTTAGCATTCCAGAAATTTGCGCATAAGCGGCAGGAATATTATAAACACCTACAGCAGTTCCTATATGAACTGCGGGTGGAAGCGCGCCACGAAACGAAACGGCAGACCCAAGATTACCCCAACTGCGAAATTTAGCGCCAAGAAAAAAACCATTTTTATCTAGCGCTAAAGACGCATCAACGATATTATCGCGTCCGTCATCATCGCTAATATGACTTTCACTTCGGTCAGCTTGCCATTTTACAGGTCGACCTACCCGCTTGGCCGCCCAAAGCATTAAGATCATTTCGGGATATATTGATCCACGCAAACCATAACTACCTCCAATATCCCCAGTAACTAAACGCAGCTGTGTCTCAGGTATTTTCAAAGTAATTTCAGCAATATCTTTTCTAAAAAAATATGGCCTTTGAAATCCACAGTATAAGGAATAGCGTCCAGTGCCATTATCATAATGGCCAACCACCCCGCGTGTTTCTATTGCGTTAGCAGTAACTCTATTAATAACTAGACGTTGCTGAACAACATGCTCGGCAGAGGCAAATGCAGATTTAACGGCAGCCTCATCTCCAACTTCATAAAAGTAAGACTCATTTCCAGGACAGCCTTCGTACAGTTGTGGAGACTCTGGTTGAAAAGCATCATAAGCAGAGATTACTGCTGGTAATGGCATATAATTAATTTCAATTAATTCAGCCGCATCTTTAGCTTGCTCGACAGTTTCAGCAACCACTACTGCAACTGGGTACCCAATATTACGAACTTTATTTATGGCTATGGCGGGACGGTCAGGAACAAACATTGGTGAACCATCACGTTTCTTGTAAGGGGGCATTGATGGAATTGGACCAAGTCCATCGGAAAGATAATCCTCCCCGGTTAGTATTGTGTTAACGCCTGGACAGGATAAAGCCTCGTTAATATTTATGTGGGTAACTTCTGCATGAGCATGAGGGGAACGAACTACAAACGCATAAAGAACACGACCAAACACCATATCATCTAGAAAAAGACCTTGTCCTGTAAGTAAGCGCCAATCTTCTTTTCTCGTTACCCCATGCCCTATGGAATATTCTCCCATTACCCCTCCACTCATTCAAACTATTTAGACATACATCTCAAATGCATATTAAAAGAAAACCAAAACATAATCATAAAATTTTCTTAAATACCCATTCCTTATCTTGGCTACATTAATTTATTTATATCTATAAATTATCCAAAATACGATCTAGTATATCTTTTGTTCCTGCATTACCCCCAGCCTCATAAGGCACCAATTTACCATCCGCATATGCTTTACAAACGGCCTTATCTAATAAATTCCCGGCTTTTAAATAATTTTCATCCCAACCTTGGGTAGTTAACCACTTGAGCAGCAATACAACCGATAGGATCATCCCTGTTGGATTAGACTTACCTTTACCCATAATATCAGGTGCTGTTCCATGGCTGGGCTGAAATACTGCTGTATTATCCCCTATATCCGCGGAAGGTGCCATTCCCATACCCCCGATAAGTCCCGCTCCTAAGTCGGATAGAATATCACCAAACATATTTTCTGTGACAACAACATCAAAATCCCAGGGGTTTCTTACAAAATTTAAAGCAGCAGCATCAACATACTGTTTATCAGTAAGAATATCTGGAAAAGCTTTAGAACTCTCTTCAAAAATATTCCGAAAGAAAGCCATTGATTTAAAGACGTTAGCCTTATCAACGCATGTAACCTTCCCTAAGTAACCCAAAGATTTGCGATGCCGTGCTAACTTAAAGGAGTAATCAAATAGGCGCTCAGAAGTCTTTCGAGTAATTATCAAGCGGTCCTCCGCTATTCTGTCATCTTCAATCTTACCCTCATGCATTCTAGCAAATAGACCTTCAGTGGACTCGCGGACGATAACAAAATCTAATTTACGTGCTCTGTCATCTTTTAGCGGTGTAAATGCGCCTGGTAGCAATTTTATAGGCCGAACCCCGGCATAGAGACCCAGTATCATACGTAAATCAATTTGAGGAATTATTTCAGTTCCATCAGGATACCTTACATCTGGTAATCCCATTGCACCCAGTAATACCGCATCTGATAATTTAATTGTCTCTATAACATCATCCGGAAGTGCATCTCCAGTTTCTAAGTATGTTCCTGCTCCAGCCTGCAAATGAATTAGATCTAGTTCTACCTTGGTAATACGATAAACAGAATCCATTACGCAAAGAGCGCACTCCATAACTTCACCGCCAATGCCATCACCTGGTAAAACAACAATTTTAGGGATTTTAGAGATCATAAAAAATTCCTGTTTGATAGCATGAGATAATATTACCTAACACAAACGACTACCTTTATAAAATATGACAACCTTAAAATAAAAGTTAAAATTCTCTATTAGAGGTTTTTATGATTGCATGCTAATTACTTTCTTTAAAAGTATAAATATACGCATCAAACAGGGAAATCATAATGTCATTGCCGATTACTATTACCCATATAAATAAAATTAAAGTTGAACGTATGGAAAAAAAAGACGGTTGGGCAATCTCTGAGTTTCGCCTTCCCATAACCGGCAATGATGGGAGTTCAACAGCTGTTTTCCACTCAATCTTCAGGCCCGGTTCAACGCACGCTAAACACCTGCATAAAAGCTGTGATGAGATTGCAATATATCTGAAAGGTCATGGTATCGTTGGACAAAGTGATAGTCGAGCCGAGGTAACTAACGGTCACTGTCGTTTAATGCCAAAAGGGACAGAGCATTTTTTTTATAACGAAACAGAAGAAGAAGATGCAGAGGTAATTGGTTTCTACGTTGGAGCAAAATCCGTACCTGGAACTGGTTACCAGTTTTGTGGCCATGCTGATACTAAAGATTTGGCCATGCCACGCAGGGGGCTTAATGAAGGAATTTTAGTGCGAGTCGAAGAATGTAATAAAACTATTGAGGCAAACAACATATATATTAAGGCAGATCTGAAAATACCGATCGGCACCCACAATGGCAGCGAAAACGCACTTCTATTCGCAAGCTTTAAACCAGGGGGGGAGCTAGCACCAAACCGAAGCGACAATTGCGAACAAATATACTACGTAGCCTCTGGCAATGGTATAGCGGGCTCCGGAAATTATCAATTACCAGTGAGCAAAGGTAGCTTTGTATTTATACCAAGAAGCACTAGTCATTGGTTAAAAAACGTAAGCAGTTCCAATGAATTGGAAATATATAACGTACTAACTGGTGCTGGCAGCCTAGCTGAAGCCAATTACATGCCTTTAGATATGACCCAATAAATTGACTTTACCTTCGTGCTCTGTGCCATATCCCGTAAGTTAATAAAGCAGCACCGAATGCTATCGGCAGCATAATTACAGTAGTAATCAAGGGTCGCCAAAACAGAACAAATATCTCAGGTCCACCTATCATAAGTGTTACCACTACTGTTACTATAGCCCCTAATACTAACGATATATAGGCCTCGCGTTGCGTATCAAACCAAGGAATATCCCCTGACAAATTTCTGTATCTAATACCCATCTGAAATAAACTAGCAAAAAAAATCACAACGAAGGGTAATATAAAGAACTGCAATATTACTTCAGTAACTCCAGCTCCATCCATGGAAAACTCCTTGCTTATTAAAAATAGCGTAAAAAAAACTCATTATTCTTTAAGTAACTCTTTCTATAAGATACTGTGTTATTTCGTATACTAGACTAAGCTTAAAATGCCAAATTAAACTAATTTTTTTTTTAATAGTGAAAGCAATTGCGACATCTGTTAAAGCTGTCCTTATGTTTTTTGGAAGAGGATCGCACCCCGGTTGGGGCGCTCGGACTTCAAATCCGGTGAGGGGCGTTAGACGTGCCTGGTGGGTTCGACTCCCACCCTCTTCCGCCAATGAAATTCTTGTAATAATTATCAAGTAAATAAATGCTAGCTCAATCTGAACCTATTAAAAAAAATATCATACTAGTAGGGGGAGGCCATAGCCACGTCTACGTACTAAAACGGTATGGTATGTACCCTCAACCTGGGGTAAGATTAACGCTTATTTCTAAAGATGTTTTAATTCCCTATTCCGGCATGGTACCAGGTCTTATATCGCAGACATACCAGCACTCCGAAGGGCATATAGATTTACGTCGACTAGCATCCTTCGCAAATGCTCGACTAATACACTCTTCAGCTACAAAGCTAGATTTATTAAAAAAACTTGTTCACGTAACCGGCCGTCCCCCGATGAAATATGACATATTATCGCTTGATATAGGCTCTATTCCGTCGGTTCCTGATATTTCTGGCGCTGAACATGCCTTGCCAGTAAAACCGCTCGATAAATTTATTGCGGAACAAAGCAAAATTAGTGACGAAATTATGAACAAGAAGGATAGTTATAATATTGTTATAGTTGGAGGAGGGGCAGGTGGAGTAGAGCTATCTATGTCTCTTGATCAGCAATTGCGACGAAATAATTCTTCGCTAAAGGAAAACCCCAATCACTTAACTATTACTATAGTTGAATCGAAAAGCACGTTACTTCCAGATTTCAATCCAGCAGCACGCAAAAAAATATTAAAGAATATTACTGAACATAAAATTATTTCTCTAACAAACACTCGTGTAAATATAATAAATTCTAATAGCGTAGAGCTCAGTACTGGAGAAATTTTATCAGCAGATAAAACTATCTTAGTTACTAATGCTAAACCTCCAAATTGGCTCTCGAACACAGGATTAGCCTTAGACGTGAACGGCTTTGTGCGTATCGATGATTATCTTCGCTCAATGTCACACCCAGAGATATATGCAACTGGCGATATTGCATCAATGGAAAATTATAATTTACCTAAATCTGGGGTATATGCAGTTCGACAAGGTCCAGTTTTAGCGGAAAATTTGCGTCGAGAGTTTAAAGAAAAAAACCCGAAACCCTACCGCCCACAAAAAAAAGTCCTAGCACTTATTACCACAGGCAATAATAGCGCGGTAGCAGCTCGTGGATCTTTAGCCGTATCAGGAAAATGGGTCCGGAGATGGAAAGAAAAGATAGATCGCAGATGGATAGCAAAATATCAGACTTTACCAGAAATGGCGGGCCACAAAAACGCAAGCACTAATATAAGTGATATTGAAAAAATGAGGTGTGGCGGTTGCGGTGCAAAAGTTCCTGCATCTATCTTGAATCGAGTACTAGAACGAATACCTATTCAAAAAAAAGAAGGGCTGGCGCAAGGAATAGATACACCTGATGATGCCGCAGTCATAATACCGCCATTAAACAAAGCATTAATCCAGACTGTTGACCAATTCCGAAGTTTTACTGATGACCCTTATCTCTTCTCACGTATAGCTACCAATCATTGCCTTGGTGACATATTTGCAATGGGGGCAGAACCCCATTCGGCTTTAGCTGCTATAATTTTACCTCATGATAGCGAAGAAATTATAGCTGAGGATTTATATCAACTATTGGCTGGAGCTACTGAGACACTGTCAGAAGCCGGGGCAGTGCTGGCAGGAGGTCATACTGGAGAGGGTGCGGAGTTAGCGTTCGGTCTAACCGTGAATGGGTATGCTGATCCCACCAAGCTTCTACGCAAAAGCGGTCTTAACCCTGGTGATATATTAATTTTAACAAAGCCATTAGGTACTGGCGTTTTATTTGCTGCAGACATGCAGGCTAAGACAAGGGCAAATTGGATTGATGCGGCTTTTATCTCTATGCTCCGCTCAGTTGGCCCTTGTGTACCAATATTACAAAATTATGGTACTTCAGCATGTACTGATGTAACTGGTTTTGGTTTGATGGGTCATTTAATCGAAATGTTACGTGCTTCAAATGTCGAAGCTTCAATAAACCTCGACTCATTGCCACTACTTTCAGGCGCACAGGAATTATCTTTACTCGGATTTGAAAGTTCACTCAAACAGGCAAACGAAAATTCTGTAAAAAATAATTACCAAGCAACAGAGCATTATGCCTATCCCTTGATGTTTGACCCACAGACAGCAGGCGGACTATTGTTTGGGGTCCCTCAAAAAAATGCTGAACAATGTATCATAGAGCTTCGCAAATCAACTGCGCCCGACGCAACTATTATAGGCTCTGTGTCTAAAAATAGCACTAATCCTAATCTAGTAAATTTTATTTAATTATATAAAAACAAACTATGAATATTTCTATGATAAAAAAATAGAAACAGGCTCCTTGTGGAAATTTATTAGTGGACGCCACTTGATTAAAAATCAGCTAGATACACCCAATATAAGAATATTTGACTTTACTGCCCTACTAGTCCCTGAAGATAATGGAGGTTATTTAGTCGAAAGAGCACAAGATAATTTTTCTAAAGGACTTAAAAATATCTAACAATAGTTCTTCGACGTTAAAGTATAAAAATTGGTTTTAACTAAATTATCTTCATAAATAACCACTATCATCTGACAGACGTTAAATTCAGTTTATTTTTACGCAATAACAAACTAATAATAATAACGAGGTTACCAATATTAAAAATAACGCCAATTAAAAAGGCCAGCTGATAAGTCCCAGTTAAATCAAACATATAGCCTCCTAGCCAAGAACCAATAGCCATACCAATACCCGCACACAATAAAATAATACCAGTACGCCTGCCAGCCTCAGCTTCAGGAAGTAGCTCTCGAACAATCAATGGGTAGCAGGGCAAAATTCCGCCATAACCAAGTCCAAATAAAGCTGAAGCAATGTAAACCCCTATTAGACTATCAACAAAAGCCAGTGCGGCTAACAAAGACGCCTGGCCAGTCGAAAAAATAATTAAGGCTCCAAGACCCCCATATTTTTTTCCAAGATAACCAACACCAAAAAAGCTAGCAACCGCAGAGCTAGCTAACATAATCGAAAGCACCTCAGCACCTCGTGCTGGATCAAAACCAAGGTCGCTAACATGACTAACTATATGCGCTAGCGGTAGAGACATAGCCACACAGCAACCAATCGAGGCAACCGATAATGAGACCTGAATTACACGCGGTGATATATATTGATAAATCTTGGACTTCGACGTTAAAACCGTTTTTTCAGATAAATTTGAAGAAACAACTTTAGGGGGCTTTTGTTTTAGGATGATCGCCAACGGAAGCATAGTTACTAACGAAAAAATACCATAAATTAGTGCCGTTTGTCGCCATCCATAAGCATTGATTAAATAATGAAATGTCTGAGGCCATACCATACCAGCAAGACCCTGTCCTGATCCAACGACACCAACTGCAAGGCTTTTATTATGCTCAAACCAACGAGTAATATTAGCGGTTAAAGGAGCAAAAAGCGTTGACCTACCAAAAAAGCCAAGCATTACTCCGTAAATTAGGTATAACTCCCACTGAGTAGTAACCATACTAGTTAAAATAGTGCCCAACCCTACCATTATGGCACCGGTTAGGGCGGGTATTGCCATTCCTCGCCTATCCAAGCACCATCCCATAAAAATTCCACCGGTTCCTGCTCCAAAATATTGAAGTGCATAGGCAATTGATGGCACTGACCTTGGCCATAGAAAATCATTAGAAATCTGCTTCATAGCAACTACGATGAAGTAAATACTTCCAGTCCCAACTAGCAGAAACAATAACGAAGCAACCAGCACAACATTGCGCTGAACTATAATTGATGGTTTAAAAAATAAAGACATCAATTATAGACCCGGTTCAGAATACATTAGCAGCTTCAAAATAAACACTACTTATGGTAGGCCTTTATACTAACCATGCTTGGTTCTATGACGTTGATGAGTTGGCACCATAGCCGTAACTGCCATGGCTTTTAAAGATGGGTCATCGCATTCAAAGGAATAGTCACGTATCGCCACGAGGACTTTACCGAGAGTGGTTTCACCCCATAACCAATTAGCAACC
>JAQWSA010000123.1 GCA_029243445.1 Alphaproteobacteria bacterium | reverse complement strand
CCGGTATCCAGACCCTCATCCATAGACATTATAGTAATACCAGTCTGACTGTCGCCAGCTAATATAGCTCGCTGGATCGGAGCTGCACCTCTCCATCGCGGTAATAAAGATGCATGTATATTTATACATCCTAATCGCGGTGCATTAAGTATTTTTTTTGGTAATATTAATCCAAAGGCAACCACCACAGCAGCATCTAAATCTAGTTCTTCAAAGCTATCTAGGACATCATTATCCTTAAGACTTTCAACCGTTTTTATTTTTAAATTTAACCGCTGCGCAGCATCGTAAACTGCAGTCTGGCGTAACTTACCACCTCTTCCAGCATTACGAGGTGGTAAGGTGTAAACACAAGCAACCTCATGTCCAATTCCAACAAGTGCTTCAAGAGCCGGTACTGCAAAATCTGGTGATCCAAAAAACGCTAGGCGCATAGGCTAGTCCTAAAAGGCATATCAACTAATTATTTATGAAGTTATCTAAGCCGCTTCCTTATGTCGCTTTAATTTTTTCATCTTACGCAAAATAATATTTCGTCTAAGAGGCGATAAATAGTCCACAAACAATATTCCATCTAAATGGTCTATCTCGTGTTGTATACAAGCCGCAAGTAGCCCATCGGCTGCTACTTCGTGGTTAATTCCAATTTCATCAATATACTTTACACGAATTTCCTTAGGTCTTTTAACCTCTGCATAATGCTGCGGCAAACTAAGACATCCTTCTTCAGCAAGAAAAGTTTCATCTGATGACCATATAACCTTAGGGTTAACCATCTTCATCGGGTTTGGAGTTTCTTTTTCACGGGCAATGTCACATACTAGTATACGTCTGTTGTCACCTACCTGTGGTGCTGACAATCCTATTCCAGGAGCGGCATACATAGTCTCAAGCATATCCTCCATCAATTTACATGCCGATTGATCAATTTTATGAACTTCTTGGCATTTAAGCTTAAGACGGTTATCTGGGGCGTATATTATAGGAAGAAGTGCCATCTCAGCCTGACCTTTCAGTTATAGTAATTAAATAAATATTTATTTCCGTTAATTATGTTCTTGGTCCTGCTACGTCAAGATATCATCCGAATCGTTTTATAAGTTGCTATTATGTTATGAGGAGACATTATCTATGGACATATTTCTTCTTCTTATTGTTTTTATAATTGGATTAGCTATAGCTTTAGCTACAACTGTAGTTGTATTTCGTCTTAATAAAAACAGTGAGGTTAATGGTTTATCAGAGAGGTTACTGCAACTAACCGAGTCTCACGCCATTTCTCAAACACAAATTACTCAGCAATTTCAAACTCAAGAACGTGCTCTTGCTAAATTCTTAGAAGAAAAGCTAGTGATGACAGCTGCCAGAGTAAATGAAACTTTGGAAAAAAATACTAATAGTCAAAAGTCTTCACTTGAAGAGCTAAAAGAAAGATTAATCAGAATTGATGCCGCGCAAAAAAATATAACTGACTTATCTTCACAAATGATTGGTCTACAAGACATTCTATCAAACAAGCAGGCTCGAGGTGCCTTTGGCGAAGTTCAACTAGAAAATTTAGTTACCTCTGTTTTACCTCCTGGAAATTATAAATTTCAAACTACACTTAGCAATGGAAAACGGGCAGATTGCTTACTTGACCTCCCACAACCACCCGGCCCAATTATAATAGATGCAAAGTTTCCTCTAGAATCATATCGCTCATTAAGGAATGCTTCGTCTGATGAAAGCAAAAAATCTGCTGGACGTTCTTTTGCTAGCGATATAATGAAACATGTTAATGATATTTCTGAAAAATATATACTTCCTGGTGAAACAGCAGATGCTGCATTAATGTTTCTACCTTCAGAAGCAGTTTATGCTGAGCTTCATGCTAATTTTCCTGAGATAGTTGACAAAACCTACCTAGCTAAAGTTTTCGTAGTGTCACCAACTACTTTATGGGCAACTCTGAATACCGTTCGTGCAGTGCTTAAGGATGTAAATATGAAAGAATCTGCTGGAATAATACAAAAAGAAATTTTAACTATGATGACTGATGTTCAACGCCTTGATAAACGGGTGGCAAACCTTCAAAGACACTTTGATCAGGCTGGGGAAGATATGAGGGAAGTACGTACTTCTACAGAAAAAATAACTAAACGAGGTGATCGCATCCAAGATCTTGAGATTGGAAATACACCCAAAAGTGATTCTTCATTAATAGATACATTTTCTATTCAAAAACCGGACTAAAGTTATAACTAACTATCATATTTTCATAAAAGACGACGACTATTCATTGCAGCGGTCAACGTACCATCATCTAAATAATCAAGTTCTCCCCCAACAGGCACACCATGGGCAAGACGCGAAACCTTAATGTTCAAGGATAGCAGTTTTTCTTGAATGTAATGTGCTGTCGTTTGCCCAGATACTGTGGCGTTAGTTGCTAGCACAATCTCTAAAACCTCCTGATTTCCAGCACGTATAACTAATTTTCCTATATTAAGATCTTCAGGACCCACACCATCCAGCGCCGATAATGTTCCGCCTAATACATGATATAAACCTTTGTATACACCAGTCCGTTCTATGGCCCATAAATCAGCAATCTCCTCCACAACGCATATAATAGATAAGTCTCTTTCCGGATTATCACAAATACCACATGGATCGGAAGTATCAACGTTGCCACATGATCTACAGGTTGTGATAGTCGCCGCGGTAGAAGACAAAGAGCTAGCTAATGGAGCCATTAACTGGCCTGGTCTCTTGATTAAATGCAAAGCGGCTCTGCGGGCAGAACGTGGCCCCAAACCTGGAAGTTTGGCTAGCAATTCAACTAAACGATCTATCTCTGGTACACTCATCTATTACAAATAAACCTAAATTAATTCAACTAAAAGGCAGATTCATACCGGGAGGTAATTCAATTCCACCTGTTAACTCTTTCATAGCCTCTGCTGATCTAGCCTCCGATTTGGACTTAGCGTCAGCGTAGGCGGCAATTATCAAATCTTCCAGTATTTCGTTTTCAAGTGGGTTTAACAGAGATGGATCTAATTTTATTGACTTCATTTCTCCCTTACAATTTAAAATTACTTTAACAAGACCTGCGCCAGAAACTCCATCAACTAATGTATCTGCTAACTGTTCCTGCATCTCTGCCATTTTTGATTGCATTTGCTGTGCTTGTTTGAGCATCTGGCTAATGTTTTTCATAACTCATTATCCTCGTCAATATAGTCACTATCATTTAAACCTGGGTTACCATTCTCATCAGCTGCTAATGCAGAATCGAGTGTCTGTCTGGTAATAACACGCTCTATTCTTGAACCAGAAAACATTTCTAAAGCTGCATTTACTACAGGATTTTTTGCTGCCACCTGCTTTTGAATATTATCTTTCATAGAATCTTGTTCTAGCAAAGTTGGATCACCCTCTTCACCTGACACGCTAACCGTCCAATAAGAACCCTGCCACGTACGTAAATGATTCAAAATTTCACCAGCCAAGTTACCTGGTGCTAAATCGTTCGGTCTGAATTCTAAACGACCAGCTTCATAGGCCACAAGATGAACATTCGCATATAAGTGATTACTTATTTGTATTTCACGTTTTTTACTAAATAAATTAATAAAATCACGAAAATTAATAGGGTCTTGGTCCGTTTTATTGATTTCTTGCTGTAATGTTTTTAATTCAGTCGAACCACCTAATGATCCTACGATTGGTTTAGAATCAGACGGAGCTATCTCATAATCCTCTGGTAAATTAGAAATTTCTTCAATAACGGGATTGGACATTTGAGTTTTAATTTTATCATTGCCCTCCCCTGAGTGAGTGTGATGTATAATTGATGAATCAATATTTTTATTTTCTTTTTCTAAGCTGTTTATAATATCAGCCGGTGTAGGTAAATTAGACGTATAACATAGTCGAATCAAGATCATTTCAACTGCCTGAAAAGCTATCGGCGCACGTTTTGCTTCGTCTATTCCCTTAAGTAAAATTTGCCAGGATCTTGATAAAACAGACACTGATAATTGGTTAGATAATTTTATTCCTCGAACTCTTTCTACCTCAGATACAGTTTTACCATCAGCTGTTTGAGGAATTAATTTAATTCTAGTCAGCCAGTGACTAAGTCTAAGCATATCCTCTAATATCGTAATAGGATCAGCTCCTGATTCATAAAGTTGACCTAATTTAGCGAGAGCATCATCAGTACTACCGGCCATTACTGAGTCAAATAAATCATATACCGCATTAATATCTGCCAACCCCAACATTTGACTTACATCTGATTCAGTAGCTGTCGAGCCATCAGAACCATATGCAGCTATAGCTTGATCTAAGAGGGAAAGACCATCCCGAACTGATCCATCTGCAGCACGAGCGATAATTCGCAGTGCACCTTCCTCTATACAGGCTGATTCCTGAGACGCTATGTTGGTAAAGTGATTTAATAATTGTTCTGCATCAACCCTTCTTAAATCAAAGCGTTGGCATCTAGAAAGAACTGTAACAGGCACTTTTCTAATTTCTGTGGTAGCAAATATAAACTTCACATGGCCAGGAGGCTCCTCCAATGTCTTTAAAAGAGCATTAAATGCATTACGCGACAGCATGTGTACTTCATCTATGATATATACTTTATATCTACCAAATACCGGCCTATAGGGAACGCCGTCCAATATCTCCCGAATATCATCCACCCCAGTCCGACTAGCTGCATCAACCTCTATAACATCAGGGTGGCGGTCTTCTGCTATAGCTAAACATTGCTCATCATCAATGGATGGGTTTATGGTTGGGCCATTGGTGGCGTTTAAACACTTAGCAATAATACGCGCAGTAGTAGTCTTACCTACCCCTCGGACACCCGTTAAAATAAAAGCATGGGCTACACGGTCTAAATTAAAAGCGTTGGTAAACGTCTGAACCAAAGAGTTTTGGCCAATTAGTTCGCTAAAATTTTGTGGACGATATTTACGCGCTAAAACAACATAATCTATTTTAGGTTCATTATTAGATAAACGTTCATCTGGTAAGGAATCAGAATCGGATTCATCTAAAAAGCTAGATTGGTTTTTATCCGTTGTAGTAGGGCTACCATCAACCGTATCATTTACATCTCTGGCATTTCCCGAGATATCATCTTCTTTGGAGCCTTTAGGCTCCGGTTTTTTGGAGTCAGAATACATCAGTTATTGCGAGCTCCATGTTTAGGAGTGGCTGGGATAAAAGTGGAAGGCCGGTTAAAACGACCCAGGCTAAACTCGTTACGGCTGCTTCCTTCCGGATCTGACCGGGTTGGCGAGAGGCCCGTCCGCCCGACCTTCCTCGGTTACTATAACAGATTGCTCATCAGGGGTAAGTGTTTAGTAAAAATGAATTTACTTTTAAAAATACCATTAATAAATAATATTAAGTGTTATATCTAGTAATCTATTAGATATAACACTTAATATCAAAAACGGTTTTAATATGTCCCGCAAAAATTTCTATGCCACAATAAGTCTTGATCGTGCAGCTAACCAGCGTTCAGATAAAAAATGGGTTACTGAGCAGCTTAATAACCCAGAAAGTAAAATACTACCTGTTTGGAGAAATCAGAACTTGTTCACCCATGGAGACAAAATCTCTATGGCATGCTTAGATTTAGAGCATTTAAATGCTTTTTCGAACGGTAAAAACCAACCCATTCTGCTTGGCTTGATAGGTCAAAGAAGCTATTTTAGTATAGATATTAGCCATTTAGATCGCCCTAAAGACAATATATCATCTAATTCAGATGTTGAATTTGCCGATTTACGACAAATCGGTCCGATAATGAATCCAGAAGAAGGTAATC
>JAQWSA010000122.1 GCA_029243445.1 Alphaproteobacteria bacterium | reverse complement strand
ATAGCTATTCTCAATAGCGTCTACCTTCAATCCGCGTATAAAACACAACCCAAACCCGCGCGCAAGATGTTTCAATATAAATAATTAGTTAAATATAATATTATAACAAATATTAGCTGTATTTAGTTAATGTTGGCTTGCGGAGCTTAAACTACCCATAGTATGTATTTTTGATCATGTATTTTTTAATAAGCCTTTTATTTTCTTAGGTTTAAATCTAGGAGTGTTAGTATGTCTCGTGCTTTTGTTTTTCCAGGTCAGGGTAGTCAAGAAGTTGGAATGGGTCGTGAATTATCGGAAGCTTTTGCAGCTGCTCGTTTAGTATTTGAAGAAATTGATGATGCATTGCAGCAGAAATTAAGCTCTATAATTTTCAACGGCCCTGGTGAAAAATTAATATTAACTGAAAATGCTCAACCTGCTCTTATGGCGGTATCTATTGCTGTGATAAGAGTTCTTGAAGAACAAGGGAATTTTCGGATTGCACAAAAAGCTAATTATGTTGCCGGTCATAGTTTGGGTGAATACTCAGCATTGACGTCCGTAAAATCCCTAGAATTGGCGGATTGTGCACGACTACTTAAGACACGAGGTAAAGCGATGCAAGCTGCCGTACCTTTGGGCAAGGGGGCAATGGCAGCTATACTTGGACTTCCGTTGAAGGATGTTGAAGAAGTTGTATTGGAAGCTTCACAAAATGAAATTTGTGAAGTTGCTAATGATAATTCTGATGGACAGGTTGTAGTTAGTGGCAACGTTTCGGCTGTTGAACGCTCTATTGAAATAGCTAAAAAGAAAGGAGCAAAACGTGGTATTTTATTGCCAGTAAGTGCCCCTTTTCATTGTCAGCTTATGCAATCTGCAGCTGATGTAATGAAAGATGCTCTAGAATCATCGAGTCTAAGCATTCCTGAGTTACCAGTTATAACAAATGTAAATGCACAGCCTGTTAGGGACCCAGATGAAATACGTGATTTATTAATAGAGCAGATAACTAAAAAGGTTCGTTGGCGTGAATCTATAATAGCCCTTAGTGATCTGGGTGTAGAGCATATATTTGAAATTGGTTCTGGTAAGGTGCTATGTGGATTAACGAGGAGAATTAATTCTGATCTTAAAGCGCAAACTATTACCACGCCTGCAGAAGTAGATTCCTTTCTCCTATCGTTATGAGATAAAGATTAATTTGATAATTAATATGGAACATATATGGAGTAGTTATGTTTGATTTGAGTGGTAAAACTGCACTTGTTACTGGTGCAAGCGGTGGTATTGGAGCATCTGTAGCTCGAATGCTATGGGCCAATGGTGCAAGTGTTGTCTTATCTGGCACTCGATTAGATCGTCTTGAAGTATTATCAACTGAATTGGGCAGTCGTTGTTTTGTAATTCCCGCGGATTTATCTAAGAGTGAAGAAATTGAATCTTTAAATAAAAAATCTCAGACCGCCGCTGGTTCAATTGATATTTTAATTAATAATGCGGGTCTTACAAAAGATAATCTAGCGATTCGTATGAATGATAAAGATTGGCAAGATGTACTAGATGTTAACCTTACCGCTGCGTTTCTTCTGAGTCGTTCGGTCTTAAGGTCAATGATGAAAAAAAGGTGGGGAAGAATTATAAATATTACATCTGTTGTAGGAGTTCTTGGAAATGCTGGCCAAGTTAATTATGCTGCTTCAAAAGCTGGATTGGTGGGAATGACTAAGTCACTAGCTCAAGAAGTTGCTAGCCGAGGAGTTACAGTCAACTGCGTAGCACCTGGTTTTATAGAAACTGCAATGACTGATATTTTGACGGAAGCTCAAAAAGATGCCATTTTAGCACGTATTCCTGCCTCTTGCTTGGGTTCTGCTGATGATGTAAGTGCTTGTGCATTATTTCTTGCGAGTAATGAAGCTAGTTATGTGACTGGCCAAACAATTCACGTCAATGGGGGAATGGCGATGATTTGATGAAGTATAAGATGATTTAACACAGTGTAAATTTACAACTCATAAATAATGCAGCTTGACGGAGCACGCGAACCCAGCTAAGTGGCGAGTGGGCTCTTGTTAGAGCTAAAATCAAGTGAGGTCAAAAAATTGAGAGGGTAGCAAAAATTTTATAGTTGATATATTTTCTTTGTTAACTAGCTTAAACATTGGCTTCGAATATCATTAGCAACTAAAGGCAAATAAAACATGAGCGATATCGCCGAGCGAGTGCAAAAAATAGTCGTTGAGCATCTAGGCGTTGACGATTCCAAAGTAATTGAGAATGCAAGCTTTATAGAAGATCTTGGAGCTGATAGCCTCGATACTGTCGAGTTGGTCATGGCTTTTGAAGAAGAGTTCGGATGTGAAATTCCAGATGATGCAGCTGAGAATATATTGACTGTCGGCGACGCAGTTAAGTTCCTGGAAGAAGCAAGCTGATTTGTTTAACAGTATAACTCGGCTCAGCATTTCCGAAGTTAAAAAATGATTACGGTGATAACCTAATGAGGCGCGTAGTCGTAACAGGTTTAGGTCTGGTTACCCCATTAGGTATTGGGGTTAAAAACAACTGGGATGGAATTACCTCCGGTAAATCAGGTATTACCGCAATCGATTCGTTTGATGTATCAGATTTGCCTGCAAAAATAGCAGGGCAAGTTCCGCGCGGTAGTGCTTCAGATTCTATGTTCGATCCTGATCTTTATATGTCTCCTAAAGAACAACGTCGTGTTGATGATTTTATCCTATATGCGATGGGAGCTGCAGTGCAAGCTGTTGAAGATTCAGGGTGGGCACCTGATAATGAAAATGATCGAGAACGTACAGGTGTTGTTATTGGGTCCGGTATTGGTGGGCTACAAACTATATATGAAGGGTCAACCCTTATAAATGAACGGGGTCCTCGCAAAGTTGGACCTTTTTTCATTCCATCAGCCTTAATTAATCTAGCATCAGGCTATCTTTCAATAAGATATGGATTTAAGGGGCCTAACCATGCTGTAGTTACAGCTTGCTCCACGGGAGCCCATGCCATTGGAGATGCTTCACGTATGATAATGCTAGATGATGCTGATGTAATGATTGCTGGAGGAACTGAAGCGGCTATATGTCGGATAGGACTTGCAGGATTTGCTGCAGCAAGAGCGTTGTCTACTAGTTATAATGATACTCCTGAGAAAGCCTCACGACCTTATGATCAGGGTAGGGATGGTTTTGTTATGGGTGAAGGGGCTGGTATTGTTGTTCTAGAGGAATATGAGCATGCGAAAGCCAGGGGAGCTAATATCTACGCTGAAATTTTAGGATATGGTATGTCGGGTGATGCATATCATATTACAGCTCCTGCAGTTGATGGAAATGGAGGACTTCGCTCTATGCAGGCAGCTCTTAAAAATGCCAATATGAACCCAGAAGATATAGATTATGTTAATGCCCATGGAACTTCTACTCCTTTAGGCGATGAAATAGAGTTGGCTGCTGTAAAACGTTTGTTCGGAGAACATGCCTATAAAATTGCTATGTCATCAACCAAATCAGCTATAGGTCATTTGTTGGGTGCAGCAGGAAGTGTAGAGGCTATTTATTCTATATTGGCAATACATAATAATGTTGTACCACCAACTTTGAATCTAGATAATCCTTCCGAAAGCTGTGATATAGAATTAGTACCCCATACAGCACAGGAGCGTGAGGTCCACAGAGTGCTTAGTAACTCTTTCGGATTTGGCGGGACGAATGCAACTTTAGTATTTTCTGAGCTATAGGTATGATTGCTAGATATATCTTATTTTTCTAATGAATAAACTAATTACTAAAGATAAAGAATAAATCTCAACCTAAGTGTCGGAAATTGGCTAATAGATCGTTAGTAATATCCCTAGTATTATTATTCAGTCTGACGATAATAGCGTCTGCTGGTATTTATATTTTCAAAAATACATTCTCATCACCAGGCGATTTATCTGAAGAGACTATCCTAATTGTTCCTCAGGGAGGCTCAGTTAATTCAATAGGAAAATTACTTGAAACCAAGGGTATTATTAATGAATCTTTGGTATTTACTTGGGGTGTAAGAAGTTTTGGTAAGAATCTGCCCTTGATAGCAGGTGAATATTTGATACCACCAAGCGTCAGCCCGCTTGATACAATGCGCATTCTGCAATCTGGTAAGGTTTTAATCCATAAACTTACTATTCCTGAAGGCTTAACAACACATCAGATTTTTGACTTAGTAAATGAAGCTGATGGATTAATTGGAAAAATACCTCCTTACCTATACCTTCAAGAAGGTACGTTTTTGCCAGAGACTTATCTATATATTAGAGGTGAGGGAAGAAAAGAATTTTTATTACGTATGCAAAAAGCCATGACCATAACGCTTAATGATCTGTGGAATAAAAGATCTTCCCTGACTTCAGTTTTAAATACTCCTTATGAGGCATTGATATTGGCCTCTATTGTAGAAAGAGAGACTAGCCAAGGAAAGGAGAGGTCTAAAGTTGCTGCTGTATTTTTAAACCGATTGAAACGCGGTATGAGACTGCAATCTGATTCTACAGTAGTCTATGGAGTATCTAACCGCACTGGTTTTTTAGGTCGACCTTTAACTAAAAGTGACATTTTAACTAAAAACCCTTACAACTCATATATTCACCATGAATTGCCTCCCGGACCTATTTCTAATCCTGGACGACATAGTCTGATTGCGGCAATGAACCCTTCTAAAACAAAAGCTTTATATTTCGTGGCTAATGGCTCAGGCGGCCATACGTTTTCTAGTACTTTAAGAGAACATAATAAAAATGTTGCTAGATGGCGGCGCTTTAAGGCACAAAATTAGTAATAATTAGCAATATTTTCTGTCCTAGTTTTCTAAATTTTCCGTGTATATATTATAATTAAAATTTAGGTGTTTTATATTTCACTTATGAATGGCTTCTAGGTATTTATTAGTTAACTCGGTAATAGAGCGAAATAACTACTTTATATTTATGGAATTAATGGAAGGAAAAAGTGTGGCCTTGCAGAGTATGACTGGATTTGCACTTTCATCAGGACAATCAGATAACTTGTCGTGGGAATGGCAAGCACGAAGTGTTAATGGACGGTCATTGGACGTGCGAGTCAGGGTGCCGGCTGGTTTTGAATCAGTTGAGAGGGTTGTTAGGGATGAAGTTGCTAAGAAATTCAAACGTGGAAATATTTCTCTCTCCCTTACTTTGAATCGTTCAAGTGTTAGTCCTACATATTCTATAAACAATATATTACTTGAACAAATATTTAAAATCCAAGAAAGTTTAAAGGGTAGAATTAGTTCTGAGCCGCTTTCATTAGATCTATTACTTTCTATACGCGGTATGCTTGAAGTGAAAGAATTGAATGATGATCATAAGATGTCATCGTTGAATGAAACAGAATTAATAAAATGTGCTATGGAGGTGCTAACAAATCTCAGTTTAACACGTTACGAAGAAGGTAAACAGCTGAAGGTTATATTAGAGCGCCATATTAAAAAGGTAACAGAATTAACTGATTTAGCGTATTCATCTGCTGCGGTTCAACCTGATTCACACCGTGATCGTCTTAGAAAGTTATTAGCTGGTGTTTTAGAGCCAGACAATAGTTTAACTGAAGAACGTTTATTACAAGAAACGGCCTTATTAATAATAAAAAGTGATGTACGAGAGGAATTAGATCGGCTAAGAGCTCACATAAATGCTGCTAATACGTTATTAGCTGAAGGTGGACCAGTGGGGCGTAGATTTGATTTCTTATGTCAAGAATTTAATCGCGAATCAAATACAGTTTGTTCCAAATCATCTGACATAGAGTTAACTAAGATTGGTTTAGAATTAAAAGCTGCTATAGAACAACTACGAGAGCAGGTTCAGAATGTGGAATAATTGTTATGGTTTCTGATACTGATATGAAAAAAATTGAACTTACTCGACGGGGACTAATGTTAATTCTTTCGTCACCGTCGGGGGCTGGAAAGACTTCAATATCTCGTGAGGTATTAGCACGTGATGAAAAAATATCACTATCAATATCAGCTACCACTAGGCCCAGACGTCCGGGAGAAGTTAACGGAGAAGATTATATATTTGTTGACAAAACATCTTTTGACCTAATGGTCAATCGGCAAGAGTTACTTGAGCATGCTAAAGTATTTGATCATTATTATGGTAGTCCGCGGGCTCCTGTAGAACTATCTCTTAAAAATGGATGTGACGTGCTTTTTGATATTGATTGGCAAGGTACTCAGCAGTTGGCAGAGGCTGCTCGTGGCGACCTTGTGAGTATATTTATATTACCTCCTTCAACAGTTGAGCTTGACCGTCGATTGCATAAACGCGCTCAAGATAGTGAATCAGTAATTACTGAACGAATGGCTAGAGCAGCTAATGAGATGACTCACTGGAGTGAATATGACTATGTAATTGTTAATTCATCTTTTGAGGAGAGCGTTAAACAGGTTCAGTATATACTCAATGCTGAACGATTAAAAAGGCCACGCTTAGTAGGTTTGTCAGATTTTGTTATTCGACTTCGCCAAGGACAGTAATTTAGTTATAAATTAGATTTTTCGACACTATAAGGCATTTGCTAGATCACAATACTGCTCTACCGTTAATTCTTCCGCTCGAAAAGTTTCTTGAATATTTGCTTTTAATAAAAGATCAGAGCCGCCTATTGATTGTAATGAGCGCCGAAGCATTTTGCGTCTTTGTCCAAATGCCAGGCGGGTTACGAGTTCTAGTTTATTCATATCCGCTGAAGCAAGTGGCATTTTTCTAGTTTCCATAGCAATAACAGAAGAGGTTACTGACGGTTGCGGAAAAAATGAACTGGGCGCTATATCGAATAACTTACGTGCATCCGTCAGCCACTGACATATAATTGATAGACGGCCATATGACTTAGAATTTGGCTTCGCTGTTATTCTTTCAGCTACTTCACGCTGGAACATCAAAGTGAACCCTCTATACTCATTGGCTTGTTTTACCCAATTTATTAGTAATTGAGTGGCTATGTTGTAAGGCAAATTAGCTATTATCCGTCTCGGATGAGGCGTTAGATTTATTAAATCTATATTTAGTGCATCGCCTTCTATAATGCTAAGACGGTTTTTTGAATATTTTTGTAGCTCCTCTAAGGCGCTGATACATTTTTTATCACGTTCGATTGCAACTACGCTTAAAGCTTTAGTTTCTAGTAAAGAACGAGTTAAACCTCCAGGACCAGCACCTATCTCAATTATATTAATTCCTGACAGATCACCACTAGATTTAGCAATACGTCTAGTTAAGTTTTCATTAAAAAGAAAATGCTGTCCTAACGATTTACGCGCGGTTATATTATGGCGTTCCATGATTTCTTTTAAAGAGAGTTGGCTATAGGTCTTATTTATATTCATGTTTTTTTTAAGACTATCATGAAACTATTTATTTTTTCTCTTGGAAGAAATAAATGAAGCTAGCTTCAACGCTTCTATAAAACTTGTTGGGTTAGCCTGTCCAGTTCCTGCTATATCTAGGGCGGTACCATGGTCCGGGGAGGTTCGAATAATAGGAAGTCCAAGTGTTATATTAACTGATTTATGAAAATCAAGCATTTTTACAGGTATTAAAGCTTGATCATGGTACATACAAATAACAGCATCGTAGCTCTTACGAGCCTGGGGATTAAATAACGTATCAGCTGCTGAAGGGCCCTTAACGTTTATGCCTTTAGCTTTAATTATATCTATTGCTGGTTTTATAATTGATATTTCTTCTTCACCAAATGCACCATTTTCTCCCGCATGGGGATTTAAAGCAGAAATTGCTATTCTTGGACTATCAATTCCAAAATCTCTATAAAGGGAATCTGCCGAAAGACTTGCGCAATGAACAATATCATCAATACATAAACTACTTACTGCGTTAGCTAGAGAGGTGTGAATAGTTACAGGTACTACTCGTAACTCAGGACCAACTAGCATCATTACTGGGTTAACACTGGCTTTAGTTGCTCTTGCAAGATATTCGGTGTGACCAGGATCTATAAATTTCTTACTATAAAGAATACTTTTATGAATGGGATTGGTAACTAATCCTTTTGTTTCCCCAGTAACTGTTAAATTTATTGCTTTGTCCAAAGAGGCAATAACTGCCGGTGAATTAGAAGGATCTAATCTACCAGGTATAACAGATCTGTTAAGCGATAGTGGAATTACTGGAATTGCTTCAGGCCATATTTCTAGAGCTTCTATGGCTTTGGAAATAGATATAACCTTAACTGGACATTTAATAGTCTCGCCTAATTTCTCTATTCGGATGGGGTCATCAATAAGAACGATTGGTGGCAGATTTTGTGCACATCGGGCCCAAGCCATACATACTAATTCCCCACCAATCCCGGCCGGTTCTCCCATAGTTACAGCAATAGGTGAAGAGCCTATTTTCTTATTTTTATTATTACTACTCATATCCTGAGATCAATAAATGCTGATTGGCGTAGATCACGTAAATACCTACGAGATAGCATATCTATTCGTTGTCTTAATAATGTATTTCTTATTTTATTTCGCTCTAGATCTTCCGAGTTTTGTCGTTCACAGATCATAATGACTTGAATGTTATTTTTATTCAGTAGTGTTTTGCTGGGTACGCCTTTCTTTATTTTTGCGGCTATTAATCGTAAACTTTCATTAAGGTCACCCAACCTGTATTGGGATGGTTTTCGCGGTTGTGGTGTGCCTATTTTTTTAGCTATTTTATTGAATTGTCTGCATCCCATCACATTTTTTAAAGATTCTTCTATTTCTTTAATTTTTGAATTTAGATGATCTTCTGAAGCATTCTGATCAATTGTTTTAATTATTTGGCGTAAAGAAACTATAGCATCTTCTTTTTCAATGCTTTTTAGCTGACGCTTATTTTTGATTTGTAATATTAAATAGCCATCCTGTGTTAAAATCGGATTAGTTACAGCTCCGACTTTAAGTTTATTAATGGCTCGGTTAGCCTTATCATTTAGTTCCCCTTCTTGTATCCACCCAATATCCCCACCTATTGCTGCACTAGCACTTGTTGAAAATTGACGTGCTATTTTTGTTATATCTGTTCCATCTCGTATCTGTTTAACCAATCTATTAGCCAAGTCACTTATAGTTTGCCTTTGAGATATTTCGTCAACTGGTAAAAGAACCTCATTAATATGATACTGAATCTTACCTTTAACGGAATGAATACGTTTAATAACTTTATCGACCTCTTCTTCACTAATTTCTATAGCGGGTACTACTCGGCGACCTATAAATTTTTGCCATATTATACTCGCACGAATCTGGTTAAGGGCAGCTTTAGCTGAAATACTATTGCTTTTCATAGTATCATTAAAACCACCCTGAGGAATGTTGTTCGATCTTTCAATCCTGCTTAAAGCACTACTTATTTCTTTATTTGTTATACGAATATTAAGTCTCTCGGCTTCTTCGGTTTGTAAAGTCTCATCGATTAAATCCCGAAGAACCTGAGGTGCCAGCAACCGTTTTTTATTATCATTATTTGGTAAACCAGCTGAGAAAATTATTAGTTGTATCCTTTCCTGAAGATCAAAAGTTGATATTACCTTGTCATTAACTATAGCGGCTATACGGTTTGTTCTTTGGGCCTGGGTTGGTTCAAAATTCAACATAAAGAAGATTAACGCCAATGAAATAATTAGCAGACCTTTGCTCAGCCCTGCTAAAGATATTTTATTTAGTTTGGTATGGTTTTTATCTGAAAGCATCTTAATTCTATATATAGTTATCACATAAGTATAAGTTATTAATTAGTAATTTAGTCAGTCTTATAACAAAAATTTAAAATGGAACTCCAAATTCCCCCAGTGTTTTAAATACAAGTCTTAAAAAAACACTTTCTTCTGGCGGTACATCACGATCCTTGGTGTATGTGCGTCTATAATCTATTGAAAAATCAAGGCAATCACAATTATACTTTAACGAGGTTCCCCACGAGCGCATACCACCTTCAGAGCTTAGATCACGACGAGTATCAACTTGTGCAGTCCATTGATTTGTGAGGTCATATGAAAAACTAGCATGTATTTCCTCACGCTTTGGAAACTCATTTATCTCATCAAAAAATATATAATTAATGTTGGTATGTAATTTTTTAATATAAGCACTTGCAGATACCTCGCTACGCTTTACCTTAAAATCCCCAACATCTAAGCGCGCTTTATATGAAATATCTATTAGGTCATTGGGCTTAATAGTTATTCTTCCTACTACATCCGACTCTTTTTCATTTAGACCAGAACCTTCGGCAAATGTATTAACTTCATTAAATTTATATGATTGGCCAATTATAAACGTACTACTACTTCCACTATCACTGTAAAACCCTCCCCGAAGACCATAGGAAATACGGCTGCCGCTCTCAACACGGTCTTTTCCAGGAAACCTGGTGGCACTAAATAAATTTGATTCATCAAATTCCACTGCTAGGCTATCCTCGTTCGGAATTAGATCTGGATTACCTCCATTAGGTGCCATAATTAGAGACGCCATCGGCTCTATTAGAATACCACTAGTTTTATTCCTTTTTATCAAAGGGTATCTCCATTCGGCTATAGCTTGGGGAAATATACGTCCGGTGGTACCACTTTTTAGTTTCCCTGAGGGCATCAAATTATTAGTTACGTTATATGCATCTGTTTGCAGTTTCGCTCCTATAGTTGTGATAATGCCTAGTTTATTAGTATGAGGAAGGAACCAGCCTAATGAAATGCTTGCCCTCTGACTTGATGTTCCTTCCTTACGTTTTAATGATTGAAAATTTAAATTAACATTTATTCGCTCGTTATTTTCACCAGGTAAACTTGAGTAATTATAGTCAATTTTAGGTAATACTAATGGAATTTCTTCTTGCTTATCGGTGTCTCTTAGTCCCTGAAAATAAACGCTTTCCGACGATAAATAGCTACGCTGGCTAAATCTCTCTAGAAAAATTCTATTTTTAAGCGTATTTTTTCCCGGGAACCCAAAACGAGATAGGTATGTGTCATCAGAGGCTAAGTTAACATCACTGCCCCAACGCCAATTATTATCAATTGCAAACTTTAGACTAGCATCAATGTGGCCTCTTGCTCTCTCTTTACCTTTATTAGTCGTATCATATATGGCACTTAACCTAGTTCTTAATTCACCGTTACCAAATGATTGTCTATATTCTCCGGTCACCAATGGATAGTTTGAAGCATATATAATTGGATCAAAAGTTAGATCTTTGTCGCCAGAAATTGCCCAAAAATATGGCAAACGAAAAGCAGAACCTAAAGAAGCTGCTCCGCCAAATGTCGGCGTGAGTATACCTGATCTTCTTTTTACTCCTGGATCTGGATGGCTTAGATAGGGCGTGAAGGCAATTGGAAGTCCTAGTAATTCCAATCTAGCATTTCGATATGTGACTTGTCTTTTAATTCGGTCATGAATAACTTTTTCAGCTTTTATGTTCCAAATAGGTTCTATATCAAAACCTAGGCAGCTCCTACAAGCAGAGTAAATTGCTTTTCGTAGCATCGTTTTGTTGCCGCCTTTTATTTGCGCACTAACCGCAGCAAGTCTGGAATCATCTTCCAAAAGCATTTTAAAGCCGCGCAAAAAACCTTCACGTAGGTCATCCGTTAACAACGCATGTTCTGAAAAAAGAACTTCGCCGGTTGGCTCAATTAAAACTACGTTGCCATAAGCGGTTACTAAATTGTTTGCTTGATTATATGAAACTCTATTAGCCGTTAAAATACGATCTTTATGACTAATTTCAACGTTACCTTTGGCAGTTAGGATACCTAATTTATCATTGAACTTTAACTCATCAGCAGTCATCAATATTGGTAAATTATCATTATGCGTTTTTTCACTATTTGCACTAGAAGTAAATAATATCACTGAATTTATTAATAAAAACATAAAGCTCAATGTTTTTATTAACTTTTTTATAAATATATGCCTGCCAAGCATTAGCCATCCTCTAAATGTAGTAGCAAAGCTATTCCTGCCATAAGGCTAACTCCAGCTGGTGTCCAAGCTGCCAGGATGACAGGTACACCACCTCCTAAACCGATGGCGTGCACAACATTTGTCATTATAAAAAGTAAAAATGCTGTTAAAACACCCGCTATGAGAAGTAGAGTTGCTCCTCCGCGACGACTCAAACGCATAGAGAAGCTTGCAGCAATCATAACCATAGCTATAAGTAAAAATGGTTCGGCGAGTAATGCGTGTAATTCAAGTCGATGAGGTAAAGCAGAAAACCCTGTTTCTTCAAGAATTTTTATGAATCGTGGTAAACTCCAAAAAGAAACTGTCTCGGGGCTGGCAAAACTATCTTGTATCTTTTCTGAGGTGAGGTCTGTTTCTAAGCTATGAGACTGAACAAACTTTCCTGGTTTCTCGGGGCCGTTAAGCCAAGCTTCTGTAAGCTCCCATTTTCCATCGGCTAATTTTGCTGTTTTAGCGTCAATCCGGCCGCTAAATCGATCTTCTTCTTCTAGTAGGAAGAGTATTACATCTCTTAGCTCTAAAGCGTCTGGTTGAATTGATTGGGCATGTATTACGGCCTGTCCTTTTTCACCATATGATTGCCTTAGCCAAATACCAGAAGACGATACTGCCAGAAGAGATGAGCGGCCAGTGAAATGACGTCCTTCTAACTCTTCATATTGTGATAATAAAATTGAAGATAATGGATTAAGTAGTGTTACTTTAGCTATACCAATCATAATTACCACCAATACTGCTGGTAGCATGAATTGCCAAACTGATACGCCCGCTGAACGTATGATAACTAGTTCATGGTTACGATTCAGATGAAAATACGTGATAATACTGCTGAACATCGCTGCGAAAGGTATTGTTTCTTGGGCTAGATAAGGGGCCCGAAGAAGCGTCATGCTAGTTATTATAGCTGTTGAAGCATTCTCCTTAGATGCACTACGTCGCAATAGTTCTACAGCATCAATTAGAATTATGACTGCTACCATAGCTAGGAAAACTGCAACGAACCAAAATAAAAATTGTCGGCCAATATAAATGAATAATGTACGCGAGAGTATCATTTGTAATATGCCCTACTTAGTACTTATATTTAGTTTATGTCTATCTGCCTTATTTCTGAGTTGTGATTTACTTTCACGAAATAAAATGAAAGCAGCAACGACTGCTGAAAAAATGGGCAAGGCGTATGTTAGGGGTATTAGTGCAAGGGTGTTTTGAGATAAATTGAAAAGGCTAATTGCTGATAACTGAAGAATAGCGATCACTGAAATAGCTACAACAATCCTAACTGTTTGACCACGTCGGCTAAAATCTCCAACTAGTAGAGCTAATAAGCCGATAAATACGAAAGCTAGTATATATAGAGGTGCGGTAATTCTCCGGTGGCCCTCAGCAATTAATTGTTTGGCATAAAACTGGTCATTTATACTGTTATCGGGATTTAAAAGTCTGTCAATAAACCTTTCCTTAGGTTCCATCCATCTTGCTTCCTTCGTTTGGTTAAAAACACCTAAATCCAAAGAATATTGATCAAAATAGAATAATGTTAGACGTCCGTTTTTACGATCAATAAGCTGTTGACTACCATTAAACATAACCACACGGATACCTTGTTCTGTTTGCGTCGCTATACCTCGCTCAGCCAAGTATGTTACTGGCTTTTCTGGATTACGTGCATCATGGGTAAAGATACCACGTAGTTCACCTTGCCCCTCTCTTTTACGGATATAAACAGTAAATTTATCACTAGGGGTATTAAATTTTTGTTCCTGAAGAAGAATACTACTAAACGCATTGCGATAAATGTACTGTTTGGCCTTAAAATTGGAGTACATCAAAGGAGTTAAATATAAGTGCAGCGGAAAACTTATTGCCATTGTAAATAAAGCTAAAATAACTCCTGGAGCTGCTATAGACCACTGGCTAAACCCACTGGCTCTCATTATTACTAGCTCACTATCGTTTAATAGCCGATTATATACGCTAAGGACGGCAGCTACTATGGCTATTGGTAAAATTGTTGTAAGAAATCCGGGGACTCGGTAAGTAATGAGTTCGAACAGCACGGAAATTGGAAGACCCCTATTTAAAATAAAGTCGATTAGGCGTAGTGACCCAAAAAGCGATACAATAACAGTCAAAGACACCGTTACTATAAGTGTGGTGATGACAAGTTGTCGAAAAATGTATTTACTGATTGCCTTCATCTCAAAAGTGGCTTTTTTTAAAGCTCTCTCCTAGCTTATCACTAATGCATGATAGCCTAAGCTTTTCTGATTCTGGTAATTTGTAACAGAACAGTTAAAAGCTATAAACAGCTAGCATGACTTGCCTTGCACTAATTGGACAGGTGATCTACACGAATGTTTAATTCTACACTATTTTATTATTCGTTATTAATGTCTGTATAGGGGTTTTAGATATGAAAATTTCATTTGCTGATCTTAAGTTACCAATCCGAGGTATTATTGTATTAGCTGTTGAGTTTAAAAATAAATTAAGTGAAAACGGTGAGCGAATTAATAAACAAGTTGATGGAGCTTTATCGAGGGCAGCAGATACAGCAAACTTTAGCGGTAAAAGTGGAGAGTATCTGGCAGTTATTGGACCGTCTGCAAATAAAAATGCTACTTATTTACTAATTGGTACGGGTAATAAGAGCGAATTTGACGAATTAGAGGCACAAGTTTTTGGAGCAACTATAATTAAGGCTATTCAATCTCTAGATAAGACTGATGCAACAGTTATCGTCGACTTTACATTAGGTAAGTCAATAATTTCAGATGATGTAGCTTGTCAAGTTGCATATGGAGTTTTACTGCGCAGTTACAGTTATAATAAATACAAAACAGGTGCTGCAGACAATAAAGAGGTTAGAAAAGAAATAAAATCTCTAACTTTTATGGTTGCTAATCCTACATCTTCTCGTAGGCGATTTAGAAAGTTTGCTTCGGTAGCTGCTGGAGTTAATTTTTCTCGGGATCTAGTATCTGAACCTAGTAATGTTAAGTCACCAAAATGGATGTCTGGACAGTGTCGTAAACTTTCTAAATTTGGAGTTAAGGTGGAAGTTTTGGGCGAAAGTCAGATGAGAAAGCTACGTATGAATGCATTGCTGGGTGTTGGTCAAGGTAGTGTTAGAGAGTCTCAGTGTGTGGTTATGAGGTGGAATGGAGGAAAGACTGGTGATAAAGCATTGGCGCTTGTTGGCAAAGGAGTGACTTTTGATACTGGGGGAATATCTATTAAGCCGGCTGGTGGTATGGAAGATATGATCTGGGATATGGGAGGGGCAGGAACAGTTATTGGAACTATGCACGCGCTGGCTGCTAGAAAAGCTAAAGCTAATGTGGTTGGGGTTGTTGGGTTAGTTGAAAACATGCCTGATGGTAATGCACAGCGTCCTGGGGATATAGTCAAATCTATGTCTGGTCAAACTATTGAAGTGATTAATACTGATGCAGAAGGACGCCTCGTTCTAGCGGATATGCTTTGGTATACTCAGAAGAGGTTTAAACCCAGTGCGATGATAGATTTAGCTACATTAACAGGAGCGGTAATGGTTGCATTGGGCCGAGAATATGCAGGTGTGTATTCCAATAAAACCGAATTAGCAGAAGGCATAATAAATGCAGGTAAATTGGTTGGTGAAAAACTATGGCATTTACCGTTAGATCCAGCCTATGACAGTCAGATAAATAGCCCACGAGCGGACATGAAAAATGTTGGTCCGCGCTGGGGAGGTAGTATTACTGCAGCTCAATTTTTACAGAGATTTACGAATGGTCTAGATTGGGCACATTTAGATATAGCTGGTGTTGCATGGTCTGATACAGAAAAAAGTCTAATGGAAAAGGGTGCAACAGGTTTTGGAGTTCGTGCACTCGATCGTTTTGTTAGGGATAACTATGAATGAAATCATTATGAAAGCAACCTATGACCGAAGTTCGTTTTTATCATCTAACTAATAGTTCGATTGAAGATGTGCTGCCTTCGATGCTTGAACGAGCTGTATCTCGAGATAAAAAAAGAGTTATGGTGCTAGCTGGTTCAGTAGAACGAGTAGAGTATCTTAGTAACTATTTATGGATTTATAGCGATAAAGGTTTTTTGCCCCACGGCAGCAAAGAAGATGGAAGACCTGAAATGCAGCCGATATGGATAACAGATTCAGGTGAGAATATTAATGAAGCTAATTTACTTTTTCTAGTAGATGGAGGGTTTATAGATTCTGTTAAAGACTTTGATCTAGTTTGTAATATATTTGATAGTCGTGATCCTAATGCTTTATCATTGGCGCGTAAGTACTGGGATCACTATAAAAAACATCAACATGAATTGACTTATTGGCAACAAACTATTGATGGTAAATGGCAGAAAGAAAGTAATTTCTTATACAAAAAATATTGTATAAGAAATGAATTTATAACCAAGCTTGCTCTTAGCAAGTATCGCAGATATAAGGCGCTCCGCAAATATAAATAAATTAAATATTAACGGAGTTGACACATATGTCAGTTGAACGAACACTTTCGATGATTAAGCCTGATGCTACGCGGAGAAATATAACTGGTAAAGTAATTGACCGGCTTGAAACAGCTGGACTTCGGGTTGTAGCTCAAAGACGAATACAACTGACGCAGGAGCGCGCCGAAGAATTTTATGGGGTTCATAGGGAACGGCCATTTTTTGCAGATTTAGTTTCATTTATGACATCAGGTCCGATAGTTGTTCAAGTTCTAGAGGGTGCTAATGCAATAGCTCTAAATCGTGAAGTAATGGGAGCTACAAATCCAACCGAAGCAGAAGAAGGAACTATAAGAAATGAATTTGCTGAATCAATAGAAGCCAATACAGTACATGGATCTGATGGACCAGATACTGCTAGTCAAGAAATTAATTTCTTTTTTTCGAGTGATGATATAGTTGGGTAAATAAACAGATTTATGAATCATATAATATAGTAAGCCTAATTTCATTATAAAATAATATTTATTCTAGTGAAGGGTTATAGATTAGTTCACCTATATTCTTACTTGATATATCTATGGTTAGCTTATTTTTCACTTTTATTTTGTTCAATGCGATCAAACGAATGACGTGTGAATAGCATTTATGCTCAGAAATTAGGATTCGTTGTGCCAAGGAATTTTTATCATCATCTGGTAAAACGGGCACGGCAGCTTGCATTATTATGGGACCAGCATCCATATCTTTTGTAACAAAATGAACTGTGCAGCCACTTATTTTAACTCCAGAAGCAATTGCTTCAGCTTGAGAATTAGTGCCTTTGAAAGCTGGTAAAAGAGACGGATGTATATTGATTATTTTATTTGGCCATTCTTCAATAAACCAACCGCTCAACAAACGCATAAAGCCAGCTAAACAAATAAGTTCTACACCTGAAGAACACAAGGTTGCGTTAAGATCCCTATCAAAGCTCTCTCTATCACTGTAGTTGATATGTTCAATAATATGAGTTTCAATATTAGCTTCTATAGCGTACTTTAGGCCATGGGCGTCTGCTTTATTGGAAACCACTGATACAATTTCAGCCGGATAGTTATTTTCTGAACAGGCGTTAATTAAAGCCTGTAGATTAGACCCCCGCCCTGATATAAGTACTCCCAATTTAAGTTTTTTCATTAGAACTATCTAACCAGTATTTAAAGCATATTCTAAGTTCTGCAGATCAACTTTTTGGTTTTGTGAATTAGTAACTTTTCCAATTTTTACAGCCATCTCTCCTTGATTGATGAATTCGTTTATAGTTTGCTCTTCATCTTCATCTTTAACTATTACTATCATACCAATACCACAATTAAATGTTCTAGCCATCTCTTCATCGGTAATATTCCCGCTTTTTTGTAACCAATTGAAAACGGGCGGAGCATTCCAGCTTTTACCATCAATTTGTACTCCACAAGTGCTGGGGAGCACTCTCGGTATATTTTCGATTAATCCTCCACCAGTAATATGTGCAAGGGCTTTTATTTTGCCATTTCCAATAACGTTAAGACAAGTAGACACATATATACGCGTTGGATTTAATAACGTATCCACAAGGCTTCTACTAGAATCGTATTGAAATGGTTCGTTCAGGTCTGCATCTATTAATTTAGTTATATGTCTTACTAATGAAAAGCCATTCGAATGTAAGCCATTTGAAGGAAGGCCGATTACTATATCTCCGGGAACTGGCGGATTTTGATTATTTGGCAAAAGCTTTTCTCGCTCCACGGCACCAACCGCAAAACCTGCTATATCATAATCACCATCTTTATATAGGCCAGGCATCTCAGCGGTCTCACCACCAATAAGAGAGCACCCTGCAAGTTTGCAACCCTCAGCTATTCCCGATATTACCTCCGCTGCAATATCCGTACGTAGCTTAGCTGTAGCAAAATAGTCTAAGAAAATTAGAGGCTCAGCTCCTTGAACCACTAAGTCATTTACACACATTGCTACGAGATCTACCCCAATTGTCTTATGTAAATTGCATTCGATAGCTAATTTAAGCTTTGTTCCTACGCCATCTGTCGCTGATACAAGTAGAGGGTCAATAAAACCGGCTGCTTTCGGATCAAATATCCCTCCAAAGCCTCCTATCCCACTAGCCACTCCTTTACGGTTAGTTGCATTTGCTAGCGGACGGATAATATTAACTAGCTCATTACCTGCTGCAATGTTAACGCCCGATTCTTTATATGTTAGTGAAATATTTTTTCTCCATCGGCCATGTATTTGACAAAATTATGTTACTTTGTATTTGCTATCGTAAACCTATGCGTTGTCAATTAAGTTTTCAAATTTAGAATCAATAAAAAACTAGGTTTTAACAATAGGTCTTTAAATGTTATTTACAATCTATAAAATATTATGTTTTCGTTTATTTAAATGTCGTCTTTTCTTAGTGATGCCTGTTGCTGGAATTCTATACATTTGGGTGTCCTCTGTAGGAGCAAATAGTCTAATAGCTAGTGATATTTTTTCTGTAAGTAATGTAGAAGTAGATGTAACTTCGAATACAGCATCTATGGCAAAAAGTTTGGCATTTCAAGAAGCGCAACGAAGTGCGTTACAAACACTGCTTCATAGATTAACTCATACTATTGATTATAAACGTTTGCCTTCACTTAATTCTGAAGATTTAGAATATATTGTAAAAGCAATAGAGGTAAATCAAGAACGAATATCAGATGTGCGTTATCTAGCAAATATTAAAGTTAACTTTAAGTCTTCTGAAGTTCGTCGTTTACTTCGTGATAGAAATATTCCGTTTGCAGAATCTGTAAGCAAACCAATCTTAATTCTTCCTATAATGCTTAAAGATAATAAAATACTTTTATGGGAAGATACTAATATTTGGCGAGGAGCCTGGTCAAAGGCTAAAATTGCTAGAGGTTTAGTGCCTTTAATTACTCCTGTTGGTGATCTAAATGATATTATAGATGTTAGTGCTTCTGAAGTCCTAGAAGGCAATAAAAGTATTCAGTTAAAGATAGGACGTCGTTATGGAGTGGGTGATGTTGTGGTTGTTATTGCTTCTTTATCCAATAAAAATGATCTGTTTGAAGTTAATATTAGTGCAAATAAAATTAATACCCCATACCCTAAGCCTATATTACTAAACTATAGTGGGTTAAAATTAAACCAGGTTAATACTTTGTTTGCCGCAGCTGCAGTCAACGTTTCCAAAGCACTACAAGAAATATGGATATCTAAAAACATTATCCAATTTGATGCACCAAGTCGAACGCTATTGGAAGTTCCCTTAATATCTCTAGGGCATTGGGTTTTGATAAAAAAACGTTTAAAAAGTATTGCTTCAATTTATGAGCTTAAGCTCATATCCTTCTCTAGGGAGGCGGCTATTATTCAGCTGTCTCACTACGGTGATAAATCCCATTTATCTGAAATATTAGCTCAGGATGATTTAACCCTAGACTTTTATGATTATGAAAAATCAAACAAATCTATAAATAATAAAAAATATAATGTATTGCCTAAAATACGACTTATAAAACAATGAAAATTAATGAACAAAGTAGCCAGCTTGTATTAAATTTAGGGCATCGCACAGCCCTAGGTAGAGATGATTTTCTGGTATCTGATTGCAATACGCATGCTGTATCGTGGATTGATAAGTGGCCAAATTGGTCAGCTTCGGGATTAGTGATATGGGGTGCTCAAGCTAGCGGAAAATCCCATTTGGGCCATGTTTGGATGTCACGTATTGGCGCACCATTAATGACTGTTAATGATCTTGATATTAATGAGCCCCCAGATCTAGTCACACCCCATCCAGCTATCTATATTGATGACTTAGCGGATATTGCAGGTAATTATGAAAGAGAAGTTTCATTTTTACACGTATATAACCTAGTTGTGGAACAGGGTAAGTATATTTTACTAAGTTCTCGTACACCTCCTGGTCGATGGAATGTTAAATTAGCTGATTTACGATCTAGATTAAATGCGTTACCAGCTGTTATGATTGCCTCTCCTGATGATAGAATTCTAGAAGCAGTTTTATTAAAGCTATTTTCTGATCGTCAGCTGGAGGTTGGGATTGAGGTTATTCAGTTTGCAATTACACGAATGATACGAACATTTGCTGCTGCAGAAAAGTTAGTTCACACAGTAGACCGTACTGCCTTGGCTACAAAAAGAAGAGTAACGATACCTCTTTTGCGTGAAGTATTTGAAACAATGGAGAACGTATAATTATTGATAATTTATAAGACTAGGTTTAAACCGACTTATTTCAATTAATTAATGTTATTACGGATAAAAAAGAGTTTTATTTATCAAAATATTAATATTTTAGAAGAGAATTAATTGTCTTTAACTTACACATTGGACCGGCCAAATCCTGATTTAGAATTACTAGGTCGGAATCCTGAAAAAAGATTTTTGAATCGGGAGCTTTCTTGGCTAGCTTTTAATGAACGGGTTCTGGAAGAGGCTGATAATAAATCTCACCCTATTTTTGAGCGAGTTAAGTTTTTATCGATCTCAGCATCTAATTTAGATGAATTTCACATGGTGCGAGTCGCTGGATTAAAAGCACAAGTAGCAGCTGGAGTTAAATCGCCTACCAAGGATTCAATGACTCCCAGACAGCAACTTATTGCAATACATGAGAGGGTTAGAAGACTTACAAATCATCAGCAGGAAATTTGGAATAATTTAACTAATGAGTTGGGTGACAATAGATTATCGATTCTGGAGATCGACGAACTTGAAAAAAATGAGATTGATTGGCTAGATAATTATTTTATGGAGGATATATTTCCAGTTTTAACTCCACTAGCTGTTGATCCAGTCCATCCGTTTCCGTTTATACCTAATTTTGGATTAACCCTAGCACTCGAGCTGTCTCGTCGTTCAGACAACCGTAATTTGAATGGTTTATTGCCGTTACCAGGGCAGATAAAAAGATTTATAAATCTACCAGGTGGTAACGGAAGGTTTATAATTTTAGAAAAAGTTATAATATTAAATATTGCGAAACTTTTTCCAGGTTTTAGTATTAAAGAAGTTGGAGCATTCAGGATAATTCGAGATAGCGACATTGAAATTCTTGAAGAAGCTGAAGACCTGGTGAGAGTTTTTGAGACTGCCTTAAAGCGCCGGCGAAGAGGAAACATAATAAGGTTAACAATTGAATCCTCTATGCAAGATGATTTACGGACCTTTGTTACAAATAATATTGGAGTTAACAAAGAAGACACCAGTATTTTAGGGGGAATACTTGGTCTTGATAGAATTAGTGAACTAATAAACGAATCAAGACCAGACTTAATGTTTAAATCCTTTGATATACG
>JAQWSA010000121.1 GCA_029243445.1 Alphaproteobacteria bacterium | reverse complement strand
CAATACGAATCGATAAGAACTAATGAATACCATTGATTAATTTAATTATTGCAAAAAAATTACAGTTAATGAGGACTATAATTTGACAAATATAAGTGATTTAAGTGTTAATCCTTTGCGTCTAATGTATCCCTTTAAAGGTTTGCGACCCCAACCTGAATCGGTTGATGCAGTTGCAGCTCCGCCATATGATGTTTTGTCCAGTTCTGAAGCCCGTCTAGTAGCAGATGGCAAGCCTCTAAGTTTTCTTCATATATCGAAACCTGAAATTGATTTACCTGTAGACACTGATCCATTTTCTAATGCTGTTTATGAAAAAGGTGCAGAAAATATATTCCAGATGATTAAGTCTGGGGTTTTAATTAAGGATAAGAATCCTTGTTATTATATTTATAGATTAGAAACCGAAAACCATATTCAAACGGGGCTGGTAGGGGTAGCTCCTATAAGTGCCTACAATGAAAACCGTATTCGAAGACACGAATTTACACAACCTGATAAAGAAAGTGACCGAGTAAAACAAATTGACTATGTTAACGCACAAACAGGACCTGTGTTAGTTGTTCATCGACCCATAGAATCTATTTCTATGATTCTTCATGAGATTACTATGGGACCAGTACTCTATGAAGTTGAGCTGAGTGATGGAGTTAAACACTCATTATGGCTTGTTGAAGACAGTATAGTTAAAGATCGAATAGACTTAGCATATGAAGAGTTAGATTGTTTATATATAGCTGATGGCCACCATCGCTCAGCTGCTGCTTCGCGGGTAAGCGATATTAGACGAAGTGCGAATCCTAATCATAATGGTAATGAGGCTTATAATAGATTTTTGATAGTGGCTTTTCCATCCAATGAGTTACGAATATTAGATTATAACCGGATTGTCCTGGATTTGAATAATCTATCCTCGAGTAATTTTCTCGATCGCTTAAATCAAGATTTTGAGGTTACTCGCTCTAGTCATCCGGTAAAACCTAACTGTCGACAAGTTTTTGGTATGTATTTGGAAGGGGTCTGGTACAAATTAGCCTTACGTGCTTCCTTGCCTAGAAAATCATCTGTTATAGAGCAGCTGGATGTGCGTATATTATCTGATCGCATATTACAGCCATTACTAGGTGTCGGTGACTTGCGTACCGATCCACGTATTAATTTCGTGGGAGGTATTCGTGGTCTTGAAGAGCTAGAATTAAGAGTTGATAGCGGAAAATGGGAGGTGGCATTTTCTCTATTTCCAACAGAAATTGAAGATTTAATGACTGTTGCTGATATA
The DNA here is from genome assembly GCA_029243445.1 of Alphaproteobacteria bacterium. The sequence continues at coordinate 5,956 of JAQWSA010000121.1, read as the reverse complement.
GGCGAAGTGATGCCACCAAAATCAACTTGGTTTGAACCTAAGCTTGCTGATGGATTAGTTTCATACCCTATAGATTAAATTAATCTCTGTGGAGATATTAGCTATGACGCAGTCCCCGGTCATTGTGATTGGTGGACCGACTGCCTGCGGTAAGTCTGGTCTAGCACTGGCTATTGCGGAGCATTTTGATGGTGTTATAGTTAATGCTGATGCAATTCAGGTTTATCGTGATTTAAGAATTCTCACTGCACGTCCTACGGAAGAGGAAGAAAAACGAATACCTCATCGATTATATGGAATTTTAGATGTTACAGAGAGTTGCTCCGCGGGAAGCTGGCAAGCTTTGGCTCTGACTGAGATTAAAAAGATACAAAGCATTGGTAAGCTCCCAATTATTGTAGGAGGAACCGGCTTATACTTAAAGGCTTTAACTGAAGGAATTGCACCAATCCCTAATATACCTCTTTCAGTTCGTAAGTCAGTGCGTGATATTTTTTCTAAGGTCGGGAAAACAGAATTTTATACCCAACTTACTAAAAAAGATCCAATTATGGCTGCAAGGATTCAACCCAATGATGTGCAACGTCTTATGAGGGCTTGGGAGGTAATAGAAGCGACAGGAAAATCAATTTCGTTGTGGCAAGAAGAATCAATACAGTCTCTTGAATTAAAGTTTACTATGGTTATTACAACACCTCCTCGTAAAGATTTGTACGCGGCTTGTGATAAAAGGATTTTCAAGATGATCTCAGATGGAGTTATAGAAGAGGTCAAAATATTAATGAGGCGCGTTCATAATGAAAAGCTTAATAACTTTCCGGTATTTAAGGCTATTGCGTTTAAGGAATTCACTTCTTACATAGCTGGAGAAACTAATCTTGATATTGCTATTGCTAAAGCACAACAGCAAACCAGACGATATGCTAAACGGCAGATGACATGGTTTCGGAATCAAACCCCTGTTGAAGAAAGTAATAATAAAAAAAATATAAAGATTTTGAAATATTCTTACATGAATCATGAGAAAATCATTTCAGATATATCTTGACAACAGTATATTTGTTATTATGTTGCGTGCCGGAGTTTATTAGTGGTTTGAAAAATAGATCAATTTGAAGGTCTCTGATGGTGTTAACTTAATTTCTGGGCTGGAAGTATAATTGTAGTTTCTAATGCTTATTATATATATTTAATGGGATAGTAAGTCGGGCCAGTCTTCATGGACTTTTATTAAGGAATATTGCCGGTGTGGTGGTATGCTAATGTTTGCGTCAGCTTCTATTAAATTTGGAAGCTTCCGGTGAATATTTTGAAAGGTAGTATAGTATGTCTGAGAATCGTATGTCAGGCGCTGAAATAGTTATAAAGGCGCTCGCTGATCAGGGTGTTGAAGTTATATTCGGCTATCCTGGTGGTGCAGTATTACCATTGTATGATGCTATTTTTAAACAGAATAGAGTGCGCCATATTTTAGTGCGTCATGAGCAAGGTGCTGTGCATATGGCTGAGGGATACGCGCGGTCTACTGGAAAAATTGGCGTGGTACTAGTAACGTCCGGGCCAGGTGCTACTAACGCGGTAACTGGTTTAACCGACGCTCTGATGGATAGTGTTCCCTTGATATGTCTGACCGGACAAGTTCCAACTCACCTAATTGGTAATGACGCTTTTCAAGAGGCAGATACTACAGGAATAACTAGACCATGCACTAAGCATAACTATTTGGTTAAGGATGTTGCAGACTTACCTTGTGTTATGCATGAGGCTTTTTATATAGCTGCATCCGGGCGACCGGGTCCAGTAGTTATAGACTTACCAAAGGATGTGCAATTTGCTGAGGGTGAGTATGTTGGACCGGAAAAAGTTGAACAACGACACTATCAACCGTTAAAAACTGGAGATCCGCAAAGCATAAAAGAGGCGGTCAATTTAATTGCTAATGCTAAGAGACCAATATTTTATATTGGAGGAGGTTGTATTAACTCGGGAATAGATTCTTGCAGGGCTGTATCTGAGTTGGTCAAGCTTACTGGCTACCCAGCTACTACCACCCTGATGGGATTAGGGGCTATTCCATCATCATCAACTCAGTGGTTGGGAATGCTAGGTATGCATGGAACTTAAGAGGCGAATCTTGCTATGCATGGTTGTGATCTCATGGTTGCGGTTGGTGCTAGATTTGATGATAGAGTAACTGGTCGAATTGATGCTTTTTCGCCAACGTCAAAAAAAATACATATTGATATTGATCCTAGTTCAATTAATAAAAATGTTGCAGTTGATTTACCAATTATTGGAGATGTTGGGTCAGTAATTAGTCAAATACTTGATTTATGGAAAAAGAAATCTCCTAAGATAGATGGTAAGGCAATAGAAAAATGGTGGAAACAATTAGATGAATGGCGATCAGTTGATTGTTTGAAATACGATCAAGGCTTATCACCCAAAGATTCTATAAAGCCGCAATATGCAATTCAAAGATTGTATGAGCTTACTAAGGATCGCGAGACTTTTATTACTACTGAGGTAGGTCAGCATCAAATGTGGGCAGCCCAGTTTTATAAATTTGAAGAACCGAATCATTGGATGACATCTGGTGGTCTTGGAACAATGGGTTATGGACTACCGGCAGCAATTGGTGTTCAGGTTGCTCACCCAGATAAGTTGGTTGTGGATATAGCTGGCGAAGGTTCAACAATGATGAACATACAAGAATTGGGAACTATGGCCCAATACAACTTGCCTGTTAAGGTTTTTATTATAAATAACGAATGGCTTGGAATGGTGCGTCAATGGCAAGAATTACTTCATGGTGGAAGATATGCTGAGTCATATTCAGCTGGTTTGCCAGATTTTATTAAACTTGCTGAATCTTATGGAATGACAGGGTTGCGGGCAACACAACCCGACGAGGTTGATAGTGTTATTAATCAAATGCTTGAAACGCCTGGGCCAGTAATAGTTGATATGGTTGTTTCAAAGGAAGAAAACTGTTTTCCTATGATTCCTGGGGGAGCAGCACATAATGAAATATTACTAGGTCTTAATGAACAGAAAGAACAAACACAATCTGAAGATGGAATGGTACTGGTCTAGGGCAGTATGATTTTCCTTTTTTAAACGGCAATTAATCCTAGCCAAGCTTTTGGTTTTGTTTTTTGCTCCGTTTTATAAGTAAGAGTGTAAAATGAAAAATAATTTTGAACGACATGTTCTAGCAGTACTAGTTGATAATGAACCTGGCGTCTTAGCTAGGGTTGTTGGTTTATTCTCTGGTCGTGGCTATAATATCGAAAGTTTAACGGTTGCTACGGTTAGTGAAGATGATTCATCTTCAAGAATAAATGTAGTAACATCAGGTACTCCAATGATTATTGAGCAGATCAAGGCACAGTTGGAACGTTTGGTACCTGTTCAAGAGGTAAATGATTTGACAGCAGAGGGACCTCATGTTGAACATGAGTTTATCTTGATTAAAATTACTAATACAGGCCCCGAAAGACTAGAAGCCTTACGTATTGCCGATATTTTTCGTGCAAGAGTTGTCGATACAGCAGTAGATTCTTTTGTTTTTTCTATAAACGGATCACCTGAGAAAATTGAGAGCTTTTTAGAGTTGATGCGTAATCTTGGAATTGTTGAAATTGCTCGATCAGGAGTTGTTGCTATTAAACGCGGTGAAAAAAGAATAAATAATTATTAATATTTTAAAAACATTTCAAAGTCTGCGTTGGCAAATGACACTTCGACATGTAAATAACATCTTGCTTTGAACATTTAGAATTAAAAAATATAACACGAACAGACAGGGATTGATAAAATGCGCGTTTATTACGATCGCGACGCCGATGTAAATTTAATAAAGGGAAAAAAAGTGGCTATCATCGGTTATGGTAGCCAAGGACATGCACACGCAATGAATTTGCGTGATAGTGGATCAACGAATGTCGTTGTTGCATTGCGAGACGGTTCCGCTAGCGCTGCAAAAGCAGAAACAGCTGGATTTGAGGTTATGAATCCTGCAGATGCTGCAGTATGGGCTGATGTTGTTATGGTTTTAGTTCCAGATGAACTTCAGGGCGATCTTTATCGTGATCATTTAGTTAATAATATGCGTGAAAACACTGCAATAGCATTTGCGCATGGTCTTAACGTTCATTTTAATTTAATAGAGCCGAGGGCTGATCTCGACGTATTTATGATTGCCCCTAAAGGCCCTGGACATACCGTTAGGTCAGAGTATGAACGCGGTGCTGGAGTTCCTTCACTTTTGGCTGTTCATCAGGATTCCAGTGGTAACTGCCATGATATTGGTTTGAGTTATGGAGCAGCAATAGGCTCAGGCCGTGCAGGAATAATTGAGACAACATTTAAAGAAGAATGTGAAACAGATTTGTTTGGAGAGCAGACAGTTTTGTGTGGAGGATTAACTGCCCTCATTCAAGCGGGTTTTGAAACATTAGTAGATGCCGGCTATGCCCCTGAAATGGCATATTTTGAATGTGTACACGAGGTAAAATTAATTGTTGACCTCATTTATGAAGGTGGTTTGGCAAATATGCGATATTCAGTTTCTAATACTGCTGAATATGGCGACTATACTAGGGGACCACGTATAGTTACTGATGAAACAAGAGAAGAAATGAAACGTGTTTTAGCGGAAATACAATCTGGACAGTTTACACGAGAGTGGATGCTTGAGAATAAAGTTGGACAAGCTGGATTTAAAACTGTTCGTCGTCTTCAGGCTGATCATGGTATTGAGGAAGTAGGTGAACGCCTCAGATCTATGATGCCCTGGATTGCAGAAAACGCTATGGTCGACAAGAGTAAAAATTAAATGTTGTTAGATCTAAGGCAATAAATATAACTATAAAAAAGATAGATATTTTCGCTATTGTTATATTTAATAGATATAATTTTTAATTAAATCATTGCGGTTAACAATAAAAAAGGCCTAGAACTAAGTAGTTAACATTAGTTTTTTGATAAACTGCTTACTAAGTATTTGCATGTTTAAATTTTTATGGGTTGGTAGTTGAAACAATTTATAGGTAGTCCAACTTAATGGAGATAAGGAATTATAGACATTGCATGATTTATCTACGGGGTGTGAAGTGAACTGTTTCTCAAAATCTTTTTTGCGCTCCATATTAATAAGTAGGTTTTTTTGCTTTGCAAAAAAGATGTTCAGCGGCAGCTTTAGTCAACGACTTAGGTGCCCCTAAACATCATTATAACCCTTAGTTTTAGGGTTGTCATGTTTAGGGGAGTCGTTACGAGTGCTAGAGTTAACGAACCTAAATTGGAACTGGACCAATGACCGCCAAAGATATTAAGTCAATAAATTCTGCGCCTTACATAGAAGGCAATAAAAAAGACTACGTGAGTATTTTTGATACTACCTTGCGTGACGGCGAGCAATCTCCTGGATGCTCTATGAATTTAGAGGAAAAAGTGAGAGTTGCCTTAATGCTTGAAGAGATGGGTGTTGATATAATTGAGGCAGGTTTTCCTATAGCATCAAACGGAGATTTTGATGCTGTAAGAGAGGTAGCTAATGCTGTTAAAGATAGTAGCGTTGCGGGTTTAGCTCGGGCTTCAGTAAATTATATAGATAGGGCCTGGGAAGCATTAAAAGGAGCAGTGAAACCGCGTATACACACATTTTTATCTACTAGTCCTTTACATATGAGGGTAAAACTTCAGATGGGTCCAGATGAGGTTCATCAGGCTATTATTGATAGTGTAACACATGCACGTAATCTATGTCCTGATGTAGAATGGTCTCCAGAGGACGGCTCTAGAACAGAACGTGATTTTTTATGCCGTGTTGTAGAAAGTGCGATTAGAGCTGGAGCTACTACTATTAATATTCCAGATACGGTTGGTTACGCCGTGCCTGACGAATTTGCAGATTTGATTTCTATGCTATTCAATAGAGTTCCTAATATTG
>JAQWSA010000120.1 GCA_029243445.1 Alphaproteobacteria bacterium | reverse complement strand
AGAATGTAATGTATCCCACCCCACTTCTTTTCCAAGAGCAAGCAATTCTCGTTCTCCAATCAATGTAGAACCAAGCATTGCTAAAAAATCCCCATACCATTGCTCGGGAACACGTATTCGCATCTTACACATACGTATAATGTCATCTATAGTTTCATAATTTTTTAAAACTTGAACAGCAGGAAAGATAAGCGCCCCTTCCTCATATACATCCCTTGCTGTTCCATGATAAGTCGTAGGAATTGAATTACCTATATCTGCCTGATGTGCTTTAGCTAATAAAGTAAAATGGTGTACCCCATCGTCATCTATTACTGGCATAATTATTGTATGGTCAGCTGGATGAGAGCATCCATGATATGGAGAGTTATGAAGAAATGCATCACCCTTCTTCAAATTCGGATGAAAATCAACCATAGAAGCTGCCATGATATCTGGCCCTGATAAAACGTGAATTGGTAAGCTTTCGGCCACAGCAAGTAATTGATGATCAGAAGTTAGTATACAACAAGAAAAATCTTTGGCTCGATTCAGCACACCTGAGCGACCCGTGCGCAACAATGTATTACCCATCTTCGAGGAAATTCCTTCGAAACGATTGGCCAAAATAGCAAGTTGTGCTCCATCTAACTGCTTTTTATTATCATTATTAACCATGTCTAGATTTGTCCTTCACGGCTTAAGTAATAAACTACCATTACTGGTACGTTGGAAAATGGTTTTGTCATCAGCAACAATAGTTGTGAAAGGGGATTCAATAACTGCCGGTCCTTTATGTTTTATATCAGGTTGCATGTTTTCAAAGTCATGGAGTTTAGCTTCCACTTCTCCAATACCAGCAAAATAAACCTTGCGGCTACCTGATACTGATCTTTTTGCATTACCTCTTAAACGACCTCCCTTATTCATGCTTAACTTACACCTAGCTGTTGCTGTCCAACCAACAAATTCGATGATTGAACCTGGATCACGTATTCCAAAGATTTGCTCATGCATTTCATGAAATTGTTCTATTAGCGAAGATAATTGATCAGTTTCAGTGAACTGTCCTTTAAGGAGTGGGACCTCTATTTCCCATACTTGAGAAGCATAACGAGCCTCAACAGTATATTCAATTTCGTTTTTAGATGATTCTGAGCCAGGACCTTCAATAAAAGTTTCACATTCTGAACATAATTCTTTCAATATAAAATTTACACCTTCGACATCAAATTCATCTGATTTAGTAAAGAAAGTCGCTCTATATTCATTAGTCAAATCTGACATCAAGGCTCCGGCCGCGCTTAATCCCGCCCCAGTTTCTGGAATTATTAAAGTTGGACAGCCTAGTCTTCTAGCAATTAACACCGAATTCAGTCCTGCAGCACCGCCACCCCCAATTAACACCGAGTTTCCGGGATCAATTCCTTGATTAACAGTAATATCGGTAATTGCCTGAACCATATTCTCGGTCGCAACGCTTACAATTGCCGCCGCCGCTTCCATCACTGATATGTTAAGTGGTTTAGCAACTCTATCGCCAATTGCATGAAAGGCAGCCTCGGTGTCTAATTGCATAGATCCTCCGAGAAAATAATTAGCATCTAAATAACCTAATGTAAGGCAAGCATCTGTAAGAGTAGGTTCAGTGCCTCCGGCGTTGTAGCAGACAGGCCCGGGAACCGCTCCTGCACTTTGTGGACCAACATGGAGCAAGCCTCCTGAATCAACCCAAGCAATTGAGCCCCCCCCTGCGCCTACACTTTTAATATCTATTGAAGGAAAACCTGTCATATGTCCGCGGTACGGTTGACCAATCCATGTTTCTTTAGTTAATGGAATGCGTCCTTGTCGAACAAGACTAACATCATATGTTGTACCGCCCGTATCAGCTATTATTACATTAGGTGAGTCTGATTCTTCACTTGCGTAGTGACGTCCAGCAATCGGAGCCATAGACGGGCCTGAATTAATAGCATGTATGGGCTTTTGAGCTAAATCGCTAGCATCAAGCATGCCACCTTGAGATGTAAGAACCAACGTTCTACCAGAAAACCCTTCTACCGCCAGGCGTTCTGTTAATCCGCCCAAATATTTTCCCATGAGCGGTTTCAGCGATGCATCTATCGCTGTAGATGAAGCCCGCCGATATTCGCGTAAAGCAGGGTTTAATTGATGTGACAAAGAAATAGGTATTTTGGGTAAATAGTTCTTAAGCAGCTCACCAACTCTTAATTCATGAATTGGATTATAAATTGACCATAAAAAGCATATAGCGACTGCTTCAACGCCTTGTGATTCAATTTTTTTGGCTATTTCTAGAATTTTATTTTCATCAAGAGGGGTATGAATTTCACCAGCGCTATCAATACGTTCACTTACCTCAAATGTAAGGGATCGAGAAATATATGGTTCTGGGTACGGAGCAACAAAGTTAAAAGGTTCAATACGTCCACCCTCACGCAATACTAAAATATCAGGATGGCCAGCAGTTGTCAGAAAAGCAGTTTTAGCAGTATTTTTAGTAATAATAGCATTTATGGCATGGGTAGTTCCGTGAATAAGAATGTCGCCTTTAGCTAATAAACCAGACAATGTTAATGACATATCAGAAGCAGCTAATTCCAAAGCATCCAGAACACCACTAACTGGATCTTCAGGCACAGTTGCTGCCTTGTACATGTATAATTCACCTGTATCATCTTCTACTATTAGATCAGTAAATGTTCCGCCCGTATCGCACGCAAAACGCATTATCTTTGTACCTTTCTAAAATAACTTTCTCGAAACTTGTTGACCATTATCTCTAAGAAGGCAATCTTATCTCTATTAGGAGATAAAAATGCCCCTACACCCGCAAGCTCATGACCTTCTTAACACATTAAACTCCTCATCAAGACCACTCAACAAGATGAAACCTTCAGAAGCCCGATCTTCTTATGACAGGTTCATAAAGGAAAGAAATTATCCAAACGATCCTGTAGGTAAGATCGAAGATCATACTATAGAAAGTGATCAAGGAAGGGTATCTATAAGAATTTTTTGGCCAATAAAAAAAACTCAAAAAAAATTACCTATTTTTATTTTCTTTCATGGCGGTGGATTCGTTATGGGAAGCGTAGAAAGTCGTGAACCCCAATGCCGTAAAATTGCTAATGAGGTTGGCTGTATTGTCGTAGCACCCCGATACCGTCTTGCACCTGAATATAGATTTCCTACTGCCCACGATGATGCCTGGAACACGGTAATTTGGGTATTAAAAAACACCTCACATTTAGAAGGTGACCCAACAAAGATTTCTGTGGGAGGGGATAGTGCAGGAGGAAACCTTGCGGCAGTGGTAACCCAACAAGCAAGCAAGAATAATATATATAATTTTGCGCTTCAAATACTAATATACCCTTGGACTGATTTTTATTTAACGCTCAACCTTCCATCCTACAATCTTTTAGATCAATCTTATTTTCTTACTAGAGAACAAATTTCCTGGTATCAAAAACAATATATTCCAGACTTTCAGTACAATATTGACACTCGACATAGTCCTGCTCTATCCAAAAACATATCAAACCCACCGCGCACCTTAATTATAACTGCTGAATTTGATCCATTGCGAGACGATGGTAAAAATTATGGAGATATTCTTAAAAAAGCGGGTGGGGTGGTTAAGTATAGATGTTACAATGGTATGATCCATGGGTTTTTTCATTACGGTTGTCTTATTGATTCAGCTACATTAGCGCTAATACAGATTACTGATTCACTTAAGGAAGTTTTTGCTTAATAAAAAAGAGTAAATTAATATTATGAATAATCAGCAAGCAGCAGAATCAGCAATTATTATTGCTAATAATCGTTTAGAAAAAAAACGTCTGCAATATTTACCTAAAATTAAACGCCCAAAAGACCTTAATGAAGCCTATCAAATACAAGAAAGTCTGAATAATATTTTAATAAAACAGGGCCTTGGTATGCCTGTTGGCTTTAAAATAGGATGTACAACTTCTGTAATGCAAGAATATATGAACATCACCGAACCGTCTTATGGAGAAATATTTTCTTCTACTGTTTATAATAGCCCTATAAATTTAAATCATTCTGATTATATAGAACCAGGCGTTGAAGCAGAGATTGCAGTTAAACTAGGTCTAGACCTTCCAGCAACCAATGCGCCTTACAATATAAATAGCGTCGTAGACGCTATAGAAAATTGTATGACATCAATTGAGGTAGTTGATGCACGTTATTTCGATTATCGCAAACTTGATACCCCAACGATGGTTGCCGATAACTTTTTCAATGCTGCCTGTGTTCTTGGAGATCCATATAGCTTTTCTAAAGATACCGACCTAGCTAATATTCAAGGTAATATGAAGGTAAATGGAAATGTAATCGGTAAAGGATTAGGCTCATTAATTATGGGGCACCCTTTGCAAGCTTTGGCGTGGCTAGCAAATAAATTAGCGGAGAGAAACAGAAGTCTAAAAGCAGGACAATTTATTACCCTTGGTTCAATAGTTACAACCTATTGGGTATCACCAGGCGATCTGATAGAAGTTGAAATGTCAGGACTAGGCAGTATCAAAATAAAATTTCAATGAAATATTTGGGTGGAGAATAAAAATGAAAAGCTACCAATTAGTCGAGATAAATGAACCACTAGAATTAGTTGAAACAGAAAACCCTGAACCTCAAGGCACCGAAGTATTAATACGTATAACCGCAAGCGGAGTATGCCATTCTGACTTATATTTTTGGCAAGGCGGCTATGACATGGGCGGTGGAAAAAAAATTAGTATTAAAGAACGAGGAATAAAACTTCCGCTTACCATGGGACATGAGCCGGTAGGTGAAGTAGTCGCAATAGGACCAGATGCTGATGGGGTGCAAATCGGTGATAAGCGTTTAGTATTTCCCTGGATCGGCTGTGGAGAATGCCCTCGCTGTTTGGAAGGTAATGACAACGACTGTATTTCGATGAGAACACTTGGTGTCCTCGCGCCTGGAGGTTACGCAGATCATGTAATGGCTGCACATCCTCGATACCTCATTGATATAAATGGAATTCCTGAGCACTATGCGTGTACTTTGGCTTGTGCCGGGGTTACGTCTTATGGCGCCTTAAAAAAGATTCACCCACTGGCAGCAGATGATAAAGTTGTGATCATAGGTGCCGGAGGCGTTGGTTTAACTGGCATAGGTATTGCGCGCGCTTTCTTACCCGACCACGAACTTATTGTGGTAGATATAGATGGCGAGAAATTGGCTGCAGCCCGTCAGGCAGGCGCTGACCATACAATTAATTCATCCGAAGAAGATGCATTAGAAAGGCTTAAAGAAATCACAGGGAATGGACCAGGGGCTATTGTTGACTTTGTAGGATCTTCTGAGACTTCTAAGCTTGGGTATGAAGCAACACGAAAAGGCGGACGCTATATTTGTGTGGGTCTTTACGGAGGAGAAATTACAATTCCAACATTAACTTTACCTGTCCGCAATATGACAGTGAGGGGCTCTTATGTAGGAAACTTAACTGAGATGCATGAACTTCTAGAACTTGTACGTGGGGGCAAAGTTACACCGATTCCCGTTGAAAAAAGGCCTATGTCTCGTGTTACTGAAACTCTTCATGACCTTAATGAAGGACGCATATTAGGACGTGTAGTATTAGTACCGTAAATCCCCCAAATTAAGATTATAATAATTATTCAGCTTCTTAACTTAGTTATACTATATCAGATATAATTTCAGTTAGATTGCTATTCGAATAATTACCAGTACAGGCTAATCCCAGGACCAGAAATCCATGCCTTGGGACAATAGGTTTCTAGCAATAACCATTTTGTGGACTTCAGAAGCTCCGTCTACTAATTTTGCCTGCGGGGCGTACCTATACATCCATTCAAGGGGTAAGTCTTTAGAATAACCTCGAGCACCATTTAATTGAATTGCAGTTGCTATAGATTTATGTAATAGCTCAGATACAAATATTTTAGCCATTGAAACCTCTTTACGTGCTTGGTCGCCGCTATCTAACTTGGCTGCAGCCCGCATAGTCATCAATCTTCCAATTTCTATATCCATAGCTGCATCAGCTAGCATCCATTGTACACCCTCGTGATCAGCCAATAACATTCCAAAATTTTTACGTGTTCCAACATAATCTAAACATTCTTCTATAGCCCTTTTAGCCATACCCAGCCAACGCATACAATGGGTAAGCCTTGCTGTTCCTAAACGGATTTGTACAGATTTCATTCCCTCGCCAACACCCATTAGTCGGTTAGCATCTGGTATTTCCAAACCATTAAATTTAATTTCACAATGCCCACCATGCTCTTCGGGTCCCATAATAGGAATGCGTCTAAGAATCTCCCAGCCTGGATCATCGCGATGAAATAAAAAAGTTGTCAGATTACGACGAGTATCCTCAGAAGTTCTTGCAAGCAGTATAAAATGCTCTGCTCCCTCCGCACCAGTGATAAACCATTTATGCCCTTTGATTTCCCAAGTATCATTTCCTTTAGGTGATGCTGTTGTAAGCATTGAAGTTGGGTCAGAACCAGCACCTGGAGCTGGTTCTGTCATCATTAATGAAGATCTAACTTTACCGTCAATTATCGGCTGCAACCATCTATCTTTTTGCTCTTCTGTGGCACAACGTTCCAATAAAATCATATTACCATCGTCAGGCGCAGCACAATTCATGCATACAGGTCCAAATCTGGATCGACCTGCCTCTTCATAAAAAACCGCCATTCCTACTGTATTTAATCCTAAGCCTCCTCGTTCAATAGTCATTTGTGGAGACCATAAGCCGTTAGTTTTTGCTTTATCTCGTAATATCTTTAACGGTCCCGAGGCAATATTTTCATGATCATCAAAACTGGCCGGATCAGCTTCAATGGGCATAATTTCATTACTAACAAATTTAGAAACACGTTGCCGTAAATCTTCTAATTCATTCGATAAAGTAAAGTCCATTTTAATATCTCAATATTGGATAGTTGTAATTATTATAGTGTCGACAGAGATAAACCACCATCGACTGTTATGATAGACCCGGTAATATATTTTGCCGCGTGTCCTGCGAGCATTAATAAAACGCCATCGAGGTCAGTCGTTTCACCAAATCGTCCTAATGGAATACGTGTAGAAATTCTTTGGCCTGCTGCACTCTGCAAAAACTCATTATTCAGCTCTGTTTCAATATATCCTGGAGCAATAGCATTCACACAAATACCTTTATCTGCTAATTCCAATGCAAAACTCTGGGTTAAACTAACTAATCCAGCTTTAGATACTGAGTATGCTAAAACTCGTTTAGCACTAGTTTTAACGCCAATAACCGAAGCGATATTGATTATACGTCCAGGAATATTATATTCAATCATCTGACTACCCACTTCTCGTGCCATTAACCACGCACCCTTAAGATTTGTATCAATTACTCGTTCCCATTCTTCTTCTTGCATTTCAATAGCCCGGCCTGATGACGGAATGCCGGCATTATTAATCAGAATTGATATAGGTCCATGAGTTTCATTTATAGACCTGATAACTTTTTTTACAGATTCAGCATTAGTTACATCTAGTTCTACAGGGAATACACGCTCCTCAGAAATATTTAATTTATTAGCTAATGACTCCAAGCGTTCCATCCGGCGAGCACCAATAAAAACATTAGCACCCGCTTCACTAAGCGTTTTAGCAAAATGTTCGCCAAGTCCACTAGAGGCCCCAGTAACTAATGCCAATTGACCATGGAGTTTAAATAAATCATTCATATTATCTTATCCCTGATATAAATTACCATTATGGCATCAAATAATAAATAATTACTGATAAAGATATTTTTTAAACCAATTAATAGTTTCTAAAATAACGGTATTAAAAACTTCTGGATTACGAGCCTCATAAACATCAGCGTGATTAATATCCGGTATGGGTATTAATTTTTTAGGTTCACTAGCCTTTTCATATAATGATTCCGCTTCCGAATAAGGAACCATTGTGTCTTCCACTCCATGAATCATTAAAATTGGACGGGGAGCTATCGAGCCAATAAAATCCTCAGATCTAAATTCCACTGCTAAATCAATGTTTTGTAGAGGATAACCTTCGGGATTAGAGTCTTCTGGTTTATACATGGTTTTAAACGCTGATCGTTCTGCTGGTCCAGGTGGCGCCATTTCTATATATGGAACGCGTGATGATTCTCCTTCAAGTACTCGTTTTAATCGATCGTCAACAAGTCTTAGCTCTAAATTTTTCCATTCTTCAGGTGT
>JAQWSA010000119.1 GCA_029243445.1 Alphaproteobacteria bacterium | reverse complement strand
AGGGTATTTAACCTATATAAGGCAAGCCCTGAGTACCAGGAAGTTAATTCTGGTATTTCATTGGCTGGTTTTAAATCAATATTTTGGTGGGAATTTATCCATCGTTTCTGGGGTAGGCTTATTGGAGCAGCTTTTCTATTACCATTTCTCTGGTTTCTGTTTAAAAGACAAATTAACCCATCACTTGTACCACGGCTAATTCTTTTATTTATTCTTGGCGGTGCTCAGGGGTTTTTAGGCTGGTATATGGTTAAAAGCGGATTAATTAATGAACCAGAAGTGAGCCAATATAGACTGGCTGCACACTTACTTTTGGCGTTAGCATTATATATAGCATTATTTTGGACAGCCCTTCAGCTGCGTTTTCCACAATCTGAAGAAAGACAAAATCAAAATACAAAAGGTGTAGTCAATCTAGCAAGACTAACTTTCTTTATGGTCGCAATTACTATTCTGTCCGGTGCTTTTGTTGCGGGTACAGACGCAGGTTTCGCCTACAACACATTTCCTCTAATGAACGGTCAATTAATACCATCTGACTACCTACCTCCTCCTTGGTTTACAAGTGCATTTGAAGATATAGTAACCGTACAATTTAATCACCGCACCTTAGCTATTCTGTCATTATTCATAGCATTGATAACTTGGTGGCGAAGTAGATGGATTGTTCTAGTGGAACGAGCGAGGAAAGTAGTAAATGGCATGCTAATAATAATTTTTCTGCAGGTGGTGCTTGGCATAACCACGTTGTTATTAGCTGTTCCAACTCCCTTAGCTGCAATCCACCAAGTAGGTGCAGTTCTTCTTCTTACAATGACCACCTGGTTTATTTTTGAATTAAAGAAGCTCAAATAAACTCAATCAAGAGGATAGCGCACTGCGCACTAAGTCAATTCTCTTATCAATCTCTTTTGGCATATATGACAAAACAGGCACTTGCCCCCAAACTGGTTTTGGCCAAGCTGGGTCACCGATAAATCTAGCAATGACATGTATATGTAGCTGAGGCACTTGGTTGCCAAGTAATCCAATATTAATTTTATCGGGTGAGAAAAGACTTTCCATGGCTTCGCTGCATTTAAATAATTCAGAAGTAGTGAGAAACAGGTCTTCGGATTTTAAATCATGTAACTCCCTTAAGCCAGGCCTCTGAGGCACTAATATTAGCCATGGGTAATTAAAATCATTCATAAGTAATACTTTGCAGCAATCCAGTTGAGACACTTCGATAGTATCGGATGCAAGAATTGGATGTAAATCAAAGACATCAATGGGATAAGTTTTATTAATCATAAAATATCTCAAGCCTGATTAATATTTATATTCTGTCGAAAACGCCTATCGTAAACCAACCAACATAATGCACACACCTGCATTACCAGTGCGATACAAAATGCTGTTCGGTATCCAGAAGCAGCATAACCTCCACCCAGATCTAACGGCCAGAGATTAATAATTTCTCCAATTCCCCACTGTATTGCAAAAGCCGATAAAAATATTAGCAAATTCATTCCTGTACTAGCTCGTCCAGTTAGGTGGTCCTGAAATGATTGAGATAAAACAGCAAAGCTTAAGACACCAACGGACCCCAACATGCCAAATATAAACCACAGCAGACTTGGTGCAGCAATCCATTCTCCAATTACAAGTAACTGCACTAAAATGAAACAAGCCATTCCAACCCCAACCACCACAATTGGAGGAATATTTCTTCTAGCAAGTCTGACAGCAATTAAACCAATAAGAATATTGCCAATAACAAAACCAATAGCGCCAAACAATAATGTATAACTAACAGAAACAGCTTCGAGTTTTGCAACATCCCTTAACCAGGGCCCAGCCCATAGTGTCTGGATTGCCAAAAACGTTCCTTGAGATAAAGCAGTTATTGGAGCAAGCTGCCAAAAAATTTTTTCTCCGTATATTTTTTTCAAGTCAGTAATTTGATCGGATAGGCTACCTACCTCCCTCTCACGTTTACGTTCTGGCACAACAAACCAAATAATTAACGCAACCACCAGAGTCGATATAGCTAACACTAAGAAGCCATAACGCCATCCCATATTCATTACTAGATACTGCGCAGGTGCCGTGGCAGTGATAGCCCCCAGTCCTCCACTAGCCATTATAAAGCCATTTGCCATCGGTAATTTTTCGCGGGGAAACCATTCCCCCATTGCTTTAAAAGAAGCCATCAAACAGGCAGCAACACCTAGGCCTATCAACGCACGTCCCAACGCCAAGTCCCATAATCCATTTCCAAAACTAAAGGCCAAAGCTCCTATTGCGGCAACTATCAATAAACAAGCGACAGTTCGGCGTGGTCCATGACTATCAAGAAAAAAACCTAAAGGTAGTTGAGCAGCTGCGAATGAAATAAAATAAGCACTCGTTAATAAACCCAAACCTCCAGCACTCAGAGCAACTTCTTCAACTAAATTAGGCCCTATAACCGCATTAACAGTGCGATATAAATATGATAAAAAATAACCCAGAGCAAAAGGCAGAAAAACTCTACATACCAACCAATAAAATTTTAGTTCTTTTTGACTAGTATTATTATTTAAATTTTCCATGAAGATAAAACCCTAAGTTAGGGTTATTGACCTGTAAACACAGGCTTCTTTCCATTAAGAAAAGCTTGATATCCCTCTTTATAGTCATCGCTGTCAGCATAATCATATTGTGCCTCTAATTCATCAGACGTGTATGAACTTCGCTGGACTAGTCGACGAATAGCCCTACGATGCCAACGAGCAGCTAACGGAGCGCCTACTGCGATTCGTTTTGCTGAAGTCATAACTTCTTCTAATAATTTATCCTGATCTGCAATACGTGTTATTAATTTATTATATTTAGCTTCTTCTGCTGAATGGATCTGACCCTCTAGAAGAATTTCAAATGCTGTCGGTTTGCCAACTGTATCAACCAAAAGTTCAAGTAAACCATAAGAAAGGAAAAGGCCAACATTCTTAGCCGGTATGCCGAATCTTCCGGAAGGACTAGAAATACGAAGATCACAAGCCAAAGCTAATTCTAAACCACCGCCCAAACAAAAACCGTTTATCATAGCTATTACCGGAAGCCGGCACTCATAGACTGCAGAAAATGCTTTACTAGTTGCCTCTTCATAGGCTTTCACTTTCTCTCGGGTAGAGCGCTCTTCTTCAAATCCACTTATATCCGCGCCAGCGCAAAAAGCAGCATCTCCAGCACCTCTAATTACTAAGCACCGCAGTTCTTCCTCTTGGGAAACTGAGTCAATTGTGTTGGCTAGCGATATCCAGTCCACCTGTCGCAGAGCATTACGTTTTTCCGGCCGATTTAAGGTAATAAATGCTATATTATTATGTTGCTCTACTAAAATAGTATTATTCATAAATTATGCGCCTATAAGTTTTAATATTAATAAAAGCTATATTTATACTAAATATGCTCAGCTCACCATATGTTATAGCGCGAGCTTTAGAGGTTAATTATTAGATAACAACAAATTGGTTGGCCGGCCTGCAAAGTTCTTAAGTGTGTCTTCTAATATTTTTTGTTCAACATCACGGGTTATAAAAACTATACGCGTACGTTTATCTATATTTTCCCAAGAATCTAACTCCACTGGAGGATGAAATACATGCTGAACTCCGTGTATTACAACTGGGCCATTTAGTTCAGCTACATTTATTATACCTTTCACTCTTAACAAATCTGGTCCCTTTAGCAACATAATTAAATCAAACCATTGTTCTACCGCATCTAATCTTATTGGTTCATCAAAAGTTACACAAAATGCCCTTATTTTATCATCGTGACGATTAACATCGTGACGGTGGGAGTGCTCTAAAATTTCAGTATATGCTTCTTCTTTAAGCCACTTAATAACATCCGGTTTTGTTTCTTCTGGATTGTACAATCCTATGCCAAATAATTCTTTAGGTTCCACTGCACCATTCACCACACTCAACCTGCGTGCAGCAGGGTTTATTTGATTAAGTCTATCATCCAGAGATTTAAGGGAAATTGATTCCATCAGATCAGTTTTAGTTATTAAGAGTCTATCCGCTACCGCAACCTGCTTGATAGACTCAAACTGAGTGTCTAGGGTTGACATGCCATTCACCGCATCAACACTTGTTACTACTCCATCCAAACGAAAATACCTTACTGTAAGGTCGTCTCCCATCAAGGTATGGAGAATTGGAGCTGGGTCGGCAAGTCCTGTTGTTTCAATCAAAACCCTATCAAAAGGAGGAACGTCACCTCGCATACGAACCATCATTAAATCCCGCAATGTGTTCACTAAGTCACCTCTGACTGTGCAGCATAAACACCCATTATTTAACAAAACCATGTCTTCTTTACCGCCAACCACCAACTCATGGTCAAGTCCTACTTCCCCAAACTCATTTACTATTACGGCACTATTATTCATGCCAGTTTGCTGAAGCAAATAATTTAGTATAGTGGTTTTTCCACTGCCTAAGAAACCAGTTAGCAATGTAACTGGAATGGACTCGATCTCTTGGCTATTCTCATTATTTATCACTAAATTATCTCCTTTAAATAATGGGGCGGCTTGACATCTTGTGATTCAGAACCAGTATAGCACACC
>JAQWSA010000118.1 GCA_029243445.1 Alphaproteobacteria bacterium | reverse complement strand
CGTTTTTTTGACTGAAGGGGAGGAGCTGGAGACAGAATATATTCTCGTCTGAGATAAAGGTTTATTTAGAATATAATTAACTAACTATTTATTTCTCTGGCTATTCCTGCTTTATCAAAAAAATCTTCTAATTCCCCATCTTCAAACATTTCTCGTAAAATATCAGCGCCACCAATGAACTCACCTTTAACATATAGCTGTGGTACAGTCGGCCAATTTGAAAAATCTTTTATTCCTTGTCTAATTTCAGGATCAGCCAAAACATCAGATGATCCATATTTTACGCCCATGTGGTTAAGTATTTGCACCACAGCAGCAGAAAACCCACATTGTGGAAATACAGGTGTTCCTTTCATAAACAACATAACTTCGTTGAGGTTTATTTCATTCTTAATACGTTCTGATATGATATTATCTGCCATATTTAACCTACTTAGTTTTATATTTAGCCAACTCAAGCTAGTCAGTATCTCGTACTTTAGTTTGCAGAGCAAGTGCATGTAGTTGTTCACCCATACGTCCCTGTAAGGCATCATAAACCATTTGGTGCTGTTGTACCCTTGTTTTTCCAGTAAATGCTCTGGATATGACATTAGCAAGGTAATGATCTCCGTCACCCCTTAAGTCATCAATACGAACTTCCGCATCAGGAATTGCTTCTTTAATTAATATTTCGATCTCGCTTGCGGCCATTGGCATTTAGATATCCCTCGGTAAAATATCAAGCTCTGTTTGTATTTATAATTTATCCTGACATATATTCAGGAAACCAGCTACGATGACAATTTCTTAATTCTTCAATCGATATAGGTCTGGTACCTGGCAGTGTCAACGTGGTTGAGCATGTTACGCCAATAGCAACTGATTTTACACCTACTTTGGAAGCCTGTAACTGGACTTTATCAGGCATCTTAGTGGTTACTATATAGCGCCCTTGATCCTCTCCAAATGCCCAGCTGTGTAATGGTATAGTCGGTTTGAAATCAATTTTGGCACCTATTTCGCCCTCTATAGCCATTTCTGCTATCGCTATTGCTATTCCACCATCACTAACATCATGGCATGATGTAAGGTAGTTATCTGCAATAAGTTTTCTAATTAGGTCCCCATTCTTTCTTTCGTCATTAAGGTTCACAGGTGGAGGGGCGCCTACTGATTTATCGGTAAATTGTCTCTGGTAAAGAGAGCAACCAAGCCAACCAACTGTTTCTCCAATAACAATAATTATCTCTTCATTAGCCTTAAACCCGACTGATACTGATTCAGAGATATTCTCTATAATTCCTACACATCCAATTACCGGCGTTGGCAAAATGGATTTTCCATTTGTTTCATTGTAAAGCGACACATTACCCGAAACAACCGGACAATCTAGTGCTAAACAAGCCTCACTAATACCTTGGACAGCCCCTACCAATTGGCCCATGGTTTCTGGTTTTTCAGGGTTGCCAAAATTTAAATTATTGGTCACTGCAAGAGGTTTGGCTCCAACAGCTGTAATATTACGATATGATTCAGCTACTGCCTGACGTCCTCCTTCTATGGGATCCGCTGCAACATAGCGAGGTGTACAGTCAGTAGTAATTGCTAGGCCTTTATTGGTGCCATGTACACGCACCAAGGCTGCATCCCCTCCGGGACGAATGACTGTATCACCCATTACCATATGGTCATATTGTTCCCAGACCCATTCACGAGAGCATAGGTTTGGACTGCTTAGCATTAATTTTAATGCATGCCCTAAATCATAAGAGCTGGGTACATCTTTTGTCTTTATAATCGGTTGAGGTGGAGTAGGTTCCCACGGTCGATCATATTCTGGTGCAGCATCAACTAAAGGTGCTACAGGAATAGATGCTACCAATTCACCCTCTTCTATAAGCGTCAAATAACCACTATCATTAGTAAATCCAATAACCTCAAAATCAATTTCCCATTTTTCAAATATTTTCTTTGCCATGTCTTCATGATCAGGCTTTAAAACCATAAGCATTCGTTCTTGGCTCTCTGAAAGCATTATTTCATAGGCTGTCATAGCAGTTTCTCTACGAGGTATTTTATCTATATTTATATTTATGCCCACACCACCCTTACTTGCCATTTCTACCGACGATGAAGTAAGCCCGGCGGCTCCCATGTCTTGAATTGCTACAATAGCATCTGTAGCCATCAATTCGAGGCATGCTTCCAATAATAGTTTTTCCGTGAAGGGATCTCCTACTTGAACTGTAGGTCGTTTTTCTTCGGAGTCGTCGGCGAACTCAGCTGAAGCCATAGTTGCTCCATGAATTCCATCACGACCAGTTTTGGATCCAACGTAAACTACAGGCAGATCAACACCGGCTGCGGCTGAGTAGAATATTTTTTCTAATGATGCAATTCCAACCGTCATAGCATTTACGAGAATATTTCCGTTATAGGAAGAATCAAAATTAACTTCGCCGCCTACTGTTGGAACACCCATACAATTACCGTAACCTCCTATGCCGGAAATAACACCGTTGACTAGATGTCGTGTTTTATGATGCTCGGGGCTGCCAAACCGCAATGCGTTTAAGTTAGCGATAGGACGCGCTCCCATTGTAAAAACATCGCGCATTATACCTCCAACCCCTGTTGCAGCACCTTGATATGGCTCTATAAAACTTGGATGGTTATGACTCTCTATTTTAAATATAGCTGCTAGGCCATCGCCTATATCTATAACACCTGCATTCTCTCCCGGTCCCTGGATAACCTGTGCTCCATTTGTTGGAAGTGTCTTGAGCCATATTTTTGATGATTTATATGAACAATGTTCTGACCACATTACGGAGAAAATACCAAGTTCAGTAAAGTTTGGAACGCGTTTTAATATATTTATAATAGTTTTATATTCTTCATGACTTAGACCCATAAGGTCCATTGGTACTGAATCAGAGGTTTTCATCTAGAAATTGCCTCTGCTAAAGCCGTAAACATTGGAAGCCCATCTGTTCCGCCAAGATATGAATCAGCTAAACGTTCAGGGTGCGGCATCATTCCCAAGATATTGCCATTTGAATTAAAAATTCCAGCAATATTATTTACAGATCCGTTAGGATTTGAAGATTGAGTAATATCTCCTTTTGAATCACAATACCGAAATGCGATTTGTGAGCCGTCCTCTAACTGTTTTAACGTATATTCATCTGCGAAGTAGTTACCTTCATGATGAGCAATTGGAATACGCAATATTTCTTCCTTGATATAACCTTTGCTAAAAACAGTATTTGTTTTCTCTACTCTGATATTTATGTCTTTACACACAAATCTAAGACTAGAATTACGCATTAATACACCTGGTAATAACCCGGTTTCAGTTAAAATCTGGAAGCCGTTACATATGCCTAATACTGGTACTCCGCTCTGAGCTTGTTTAACTATCGTTTTCATTATTGGACTATGCGCTGCCATGGCTCCAGATCGCAGATAGTCCCCATAAGAAAATCCACCTGGGATAACGATTAGGTCGCATTTAGGTAAAGTATTTTCTTGATGCCATATCATTTCCGGAGTTTTTCCAGTAACAGATTTTAATACAACCGCGACATCACGATCACAGTTTGAACCTGGAAATACGATGACGGCTGCAGTCAACTTTAATTCTCCGTTTTTGAGTTTTAGTATATTCGATTATTAGATAATCTTAATCTCATAATTTTCTATTACTGTATTGGCTAATAGCTTTTCACACATTTCGGCAACCTTAGTGTGAGCAGTAGCACTATCTAAGTCACTTAGCTCAATTTCTATATATTTGCCTTGTCGTAAGTTTTCTAGGGTATCAAACCCTAATCCAACAAGAGATTGCTGTATGGCTTTTCCTTGAGGGTCAAGAACCCCATCTTTAAGCGTTATATGTATATGTGCTTTCACTGTTAATCCGCATATTTTATATTAATGAATTTTTATTGGGCCTTTTGTTTCTTGTTGTGAGGCTTCTGGTGTGATTCCGAGGCGCCGAGCCACTTCCTGATACGCTTCTTCTACTCCGCCCAGATCACGACGAAAACGATCTTTGTCCATTTTCTCATTCGTTTCGGCATCCCATAATCGACATCCATCTGGAGTTATTTCATCAGCTAATAATATTTTTACTTGATCCTCTTGATAGAAGCGCCCAAATTCAAGTTTGAAATCAATTAGCCTTAGTCCAATTCCCAAGAAGAGCCCACATAAAAAATCATTAATTCTCAGACTCATTGACACCATATCTTCTACTTCTTGAGTAGTTGCCCAACCGAAAGCACTGATATGTTCATCGGATATAAGCGGATCTCCAAGATCATCTGATTTATAATAATATTCAACGATAGAGCGTGGTAATGAAGACCCTTCTTCTAGACCTAATCTTTTGCAAATTGAACCAGCAGCTATATTTCGCGTGACAACCTCTATAGGAATTATTTCAACCTCGTGGACAAGCTGCTCACGCATGTTTAACCGACGAATGAAATGAGTTGGTATACCAGTTTCGGCTATTCGTAACATTAGATATTCAGAGATTCTATTATTTAGCACACCTTTGCCAGTAATAATCCCGTGTTTCTGATTATTAAAAGCAGTAGCATCATCTTTGAAGTGCTGAACTAGAGTACCTGGCTCAGGACCTTCAAAAAGCACCTTAGCTTTTCCTTCATATATTTTTCTGCGTTGCGGCATAATTTTTAAGCTTTCAGTATTTATGCTCATTTTACCGCGCCCTTAGGGCACCATTCATAATGAGGTATACCAACCACTTTACTATGAGACAATTAGTGATATGAAATATCATTCAAATTAATATAATTAAAGCGTGAATAATGTAAAAATTAGGTTAATAATCAGCTCTTCCGCCAGATATGTCAAAAGCTGCACCAGTACTAAATGAACAATCTTCAGATGACAACCAAGCGGCTAGAGCAGCTACTTCAAAAGGTTCAACTAAGCGGCCTAGTTCCATACCGTCTTCAATAGTCGAACGATATTGAAGTGATAGGCTATCAAATAGTTCTGTGTTGGCTCCGCCAGGTGTTATACAATTTACCAGAACGCCGGTTTTAGCTGTTTCTTTAGAAAGTGATTTTGTAAGACTAATTAGTCCAGCTTTAGCTGCCGCGTATCCACAGTTATTCTTAATTCCAATTTTACCTCCGTTAGAAGCAATATTTACAATACGCCCATAACCTGATTCTATCATATAAGGGACAATTTTTTGGCAACACATGAAAGCACTAGTTAGATTAAGTTGAAGCATTCGCTCCCAGTTTTCTAATGGTTGTTCCCATACTGGAGCAAGGGTGCCAACAGCCCCTGCATTATTAATAAGTATGTCTATTTTTCCAAATATTTCCAACGACTTCTTTGAAGCCGAATTTATTGCTGCTATATCTGTTATGTCTACTGTTTCAACTAATATTCTTCCATGAGCCCCAAGTACATCTTCTGTTTCATTAAGCCTCTCAGAATCAATATCCCATACCATAACGTTAGCGCCAGAATTTAGTAGCCTTTCAGTTATTGCATATCCAATACCCTTAGCACCACCCGTAACAATTGCAGATCTTTGATTAAGGTCAATTTTATTCATAATATACTTTCCTTCAAACCTATGATTGCTGTTAACTAAAGTATTTGCCATGATCAGTAATAGTTATAACCTAAGGATATACAAATGAACGAACGTAAAAAAGTTTGGGAAGAGGTTAATTACTATAGTGATGGGCTATCTATTGCAGCACATTTATACAAGCCCACCAGCTGGAATCCTGGAGATCCACCTCTACCAGCTTTAGTTTGTCTGCATGGCTATAGCGGAATGAAGGAAGTCTATGGGATGGATGTACCACGCAGGCTATGGGAAGAGGGTTATTTTGTTATTGCTCCTGATCATCGTGGATTTGGTGAGAGCGAAGGGGCAAGAGGTCGTCATCGTCCATTAGAACAAGCTCAAGATGTTTATGATGCTTTTACTTTTCTAGATACTTTTGATGGTGTTGATATATATTGTATGGGATTTTTCGGATATAGTTGGGGTGGTGCCTCTGGTATCTGGTGTGCTGCTTTTGTTGTGCGCATCACAGTCTTCG
>JAQWSA010000117.1 GCA_029243445.1 Alphaproteobacteria bacterium | reverse complement strand
TCTATATCCAGATGATATGGGCCTTTTTGAGAAAATAAATACAATTACTAGGCAAATTTATGGAGCTAGCGAAGCTATTGCTGACAAGTCAATTCGTGATCGTTTAAGGAGTTGGGAGTCAAAAGGATACAAACATTTTCCTATATGTATGGCTAAAACCCAATATAGTTTTTCAACTGATCCTAACCTCAAAGGTGCTCCAGTTGATCATGTTGTACCAATCCGAGAAGTTAGATTATCAGCTGGAGCAGAATTTATCGTGGCCATCTGTGGGCAAATTATGACTTTACCGGGACTTCCTAAATCACCTGCAGCTAATAATATAGGACTTGACGAAGACGGATTAGTAAAAGGATTGTTTTAAGTTTTTGTACAAAATTAAATATCACCTAGATATTTAGTGGTCCAATAATCGTACTTATCATTACGTAAAACTTTTGACATAATTTTGTTTGATCCTGAATGAGAGATATCCTTAGGACTAATACCTTCTCTTAGTGCTTTGAGTGTTTCGAATACCGCACCCACACTTGCCGAAAATGGAATATGTCCTTGTAATGCTATTTTAACATTCTTGCTGGCAAGGTATTCTCTATCAGAAAGTTCATCAGTAGCACCTCCAAGCATTATTGGTATATCTATTTGTTCCGATACAGCATCAAGTTCTGCTTTGGTTTTCATGCCGGCGAAAAACATTACATCTACACCAGCATTTTCGTAGGCTATAGCTCTGGAAATTGCATCTTCAATGCCAGTTATTGCTGGCGCACTGGTACGTCCCATTATAACCAGGTTTGGGTCAAAGCGAGCTTCTAGTGCAGCTTTCATTTTTCCTGTACCTTCATCAATTGTTATAAGACGTCGGCTATTACCTCTACCGTGCGCTGGTGGAAGTTCGGTATCTTCTATTGTAAGGGCAGAGACTCCGGCATTTTCTAGTGCTTCTACGGTTCGCATCACATTCAAAGCGTTTCCATAGCCATGATCCGCATCAACTATTAGAGGTAAATCACCAGCCCTACATATTCTATGTGTTTGGTCAGCAAATTCAGTCAATGTTAACATAACAATATCTGGTGCACCTAGAACTGTCATTGAAGCGATTGAGCCAGCAAACATACCAGTTTCAAAACCCAGATCCTCGGCTATCCTGGCGGAAATGGGATCGTACACTGAGCCTGGATGAACACATGAACTTTCTAATAATAGTTTACGGAATTTTTCACGGCGGTTAGTCCAGCGCATTTTTATTTATCTTTCTTTGATGTTTAGCTCTTTATCATATGACTTAATAATTACATTTCTAACGAACAACTTATAAATGAATTTGAACAGGGAGGACCATTAGCAACGTTCATTTCCCTTAAATTTAAATCAATTACAAATGCAGCATTCGTCATAGTTTGTTTAGCCTTAGAAATATTTTTGTCAGGATGTCTACATATGGCGTTAGGGAGCCCAAAATGATCAGCTAAAGCCTCTTGGCATTTTTCTATATCCAAATTCCCTATATTTTTTCGCAATAACCTATCTAATCTATTAGCTCGATAAAGTGTGCTAGAAGAAATTTTTTCCATTTGTGATGGTCCATGACGGGCATCTTCGAAATGGTTCGAATGAGTAATTAATCCCTCTGACGGGTAGTGATAAGAAACATTATTAGGGCTTGTTTCCAAGTCAATAATTTCACCATCAGCATGTCCTATCATAAAATTAGCAGAACAAACTCTTCTTGAGGAAATTACAGGATTTAGAGCCATTTCATAGGTTTGTGCATCTAGTATTTCCCTACAACGCATATGAAATGGTTTCTCATATTCATTTATGCCGTCATGATCAGAAACCAGACCGTTTTCGACGAGACCTATCCCGTATTCGTTTACACCCATTTTGCCACCAACTATACCTGCCTCGGTAAAACAAATTAAGTTGGTTCCATTTGATCGAGAAATTTTAAGAACTGCACAAGATCCATGTATTCCTGCAAGCCAATCCCAGTTCTGACCAATAATAGTATGACCGCTTTTAGTTGCCTCAGGTAAGATTCCAAAAGTTGAACAACCGTCAGCTTCGTCAGCTACCTTGTTATTATCTTTAAATCTAGCATCTTTTCCAAATAATCCGAAGGTAATTTCATAACGCGCATTAAGCATTGCAATATCACCCAGAGCTATGTTGGCTCCTTTAGATATGCCTCTCATTTCTTCTGAATATTCAAAGTTATGCATTGCTATAATGTCGATCCAAGATTCGCCTTCTTTGCGAGCAGAGTCTTGATCAAGACCGCTCGCTGCAAAGCGATTAATATAGGTGTTAATATTTTTACTAATTTTTGTTTCCAGTTCACGTCCATGGATAAGGCCTCGCTCGAATGGATCATCGCCGAGATCTAGGATTGGAAAAGTAGTCATATTATTCTTTCATACATTAATATATTGTTTAGAGAAATTATAACATAGTCATCTAGTTATTTAAATTCTGGTTAGAGGTACCCATACGTGTTCTTTTGCACTCTTAAAACTAGCTTCTGCCAGTTGTAAGTCTCTTATGCCTTCACCTAGATCTGATTTAAATGGAATGTCGGCTACGACATTTCGAATAAAACCTTCCCAACCAACCCTATAAGGGTTGATATATGGTGACGAATCGTAGACTTCTTTCCAGTCCAGAAGATAATCCATACCGTCTTTTCCTTCATTAGCATGTCTGCCTAGGTCAAATCCTGTTATCTTTGGTGTTTCTGATTCTGATTGTACCCAGCAACGTCTTAGCCCAGCGATAGCTGATGCTTCAGTCCCGTCTACTTGAAAGGTTACAAGGTCGTCTCTCCGAACCCTTGTTGCCCATGAACTTAAAATGGATCCATGTGCACCATTTTCTAGTTCAACTAGAGTTGTTGAGCTATCCTCAACATCCACAAGAAACTGATTACCCTTTTCGTCAATCCTTTCAGGTTGAGAGGTCCAGGCTGAGCTAGATATATGGCGTATTGGTCCCAGCATGTTTTCAATTACATACCTCCAGTGAGGATGCATATCAGATAATATACCTCCACCTGTGTTCTTTTTATAATTCCAGCTTGGACGCTGAGATGGCGCAAACTTGCCGTCAAATACCCACCATCCAAATTCTAAACGGAAACTACAAATACGACCAATAAATCCAGTTTCTATAAGATTTGCTAATTTTTTAAAACCTGGAAGATATAATTTGTCTTCGACGGCACCATGTTTGATGTTTGCAGCTCTGGCCTGATTAAGTAATTTTAATCCATCTGATACTTTTGAAGCCACTGGTTTTTCGGTATATATGTGCTTACCAGAATTTATTGCTTTGCTTAACGTATCAAAACGTTGGCCGGTGGCGGCGACATAAAAAAAAATAGAGTATGATTTATCAGTTAATGCACTATCAAGGTCAGTAGTCCAATTTAAATTATTATTATTTTTAGCAATCTCTTTTAAACGTTTCTCATTACGACCAACTAGGAGTATTTTGGGCACCACGATATTATTATTTATATTTAATCCACCTTCTTCGAGTATAGGTATTAGTGCGTTGCTGAGATGTTGGGTAGAAGTAATTCTCCCCGTTGCACCGTGAAGAATAATACCTAGATTTTTTATAGACATCTTTACCTCATAGAAACGTAGAACTAATTTAATGATTTACTACACTCGACACTGATTTTGCGATACCAATAAGAAAATAATATTAAGGAGTTTATTATGCCTCGTCACATCGTATGTCTAACTTTCGACTTTGATACACAATCTGGATTCATATCGCGTGGTATGACTACTCAAACGCCTCTATCAAGAGGTGAATTTGGTCATAAGGTAGCTTCTGGACGTATATTAAATACATTAAAAGAAAGATCTC
This sequence comes from Alphaproteobacteria bacterium, assembly GCA_029243445.1. Next base: position 3,154 of record JAQWSA010000117.1, on the reverse strand, counting down.
TAAATTCAACATGGTTTGTTCCGGGGTTCACTATTGAAAGTCATCCCCATGAATGTGAAGAAGTTCTAGAGGGAGGACATGAAATTGCACATCATAGTTGGTCTCATATTCCACCTGCAAATCAAACGCGAGAGGAAGAAGAGAACGATATGGTGCGTGCTAATCTTGCTATAGAAAGAATATCAGGCAAGAAGGCAAGGGGTTATCGTTCTCCTTCATGGGATTTAAGTGAATCTACTATAGATTTATTGATAAAACATGATTTTATATATGATAGCAGTCTCATGGGGTCAGATTATATTCCATATAGAGCCCGGCGTGGTGATACATTTTCTTTGGGTGAACGTTATCAATATGGTGAAGAGACGTCTTTGGTTGAATTACCTATAAGTTGGTCTCTTGATGATCATCCTCATTTCGAGTTTTTTCGTACACCTGATTTTCTAATGCCGGGTCTGAATTCTGCTCGTCAAGTAATGGATAGTTGGTATGATGAGTTCTTGTATATGAAAAAATCAGTAAATTGGGGTATTTTAACCTACACAATGCATCCTTATGTTATTGGAAGAGGATTTCGTATGTTAGCTCTAGAGGGTTTAATTGATCGTTTAATAGCTGAAGGTGCAGAATTTATGACAATGGAGAATGCCGCTATAGAAGCTAGATCTGAGCTAGGTTATTAGTTAGAAACACACATTGGTGGAATCCCTATACGCTGCCTTGAAGTGCCTAGCGTTTCCTCGAAGGCCAATGCTATAGCTATAGCAATTTCCTCTTTGCCGCTTGGACATATTATTTGTAAACCAACCGGCATATTAGAATCGTCCAGTGATACAGGAATTGTAATTGCACAAAGCTTAAGAAGGCTTACGGTATTAGTATTTCGTACACAGAAGAAATTAGCTTTAAGGTGAACCTCGGGATCTAATATATCTGACATTTTAGGAGGGGTCATCGGTAAAGTGGGTCCAACTATGGCATGAAAACCTCCGAAGGCAGCGTTAGCCTCTGTGGACATTCGTTCTACCTCTTTAATCCGGTTTATGTGTTCACTAGCTGGAAAATTTGTAGCTTCTTTAATACGTATAGCTACTGTTGGATCTAGATCTTTACGAAAGTCAGACATTTCAGTATTCATAAAATTTGTAAATTCACCTATGTGAAGCCCACCTTTTGAGAACATTGTTGTTACTTCATCTAAATGGGGTAAGTTTATCGATGATATTCTAAGACCTTGTGTTGCTAACTCATCAATCGCTTTTTTAACCCCTTCGGATATCCCTGGTTCACAATCATCAAAATACCAATCACAGACACCAATATTAAAATCGGACAGAGAAGCGCTTCTTAGCCGTGATATGAATGATAGTGATTGTTCGTGTATTAAAGGATCAATAGAGCTAAATGTAATGGCTAAGTCTGCTACTGTGCGCGTCAAAGGACCTGCTGTATCTAAAGGAGAACTAAGTGGAACTATCCCTTTTGTAGACCAGCGACCTGCTGTAGGTCTCATACCTACATTTCCGGTCATTGAGGCTGGAATTCGCACGGATCCTGCTGTGTCACTACCAATTGCTAACATGGCTGATCGTTCTCCTAAACTTACTCCTGCACCGGAGCTCGAACCACCAGGGGATCTATGATCGCTAGAGTCCCACGGGTTTCGTGGAGCTCCCCAATGTTGATTAAATCCCATACCACCAAACGCGAATTGTACTGTATGACTCTTACCTGATATTACTGCCATTTGGTTTCTTATGGAGTTTACTACGGGTCCTTGTGTCTGCCATTTTATTGGAAGTTGACGGGGGCATCCCGCATAAGTTGGATAGTTTGATACGCCGAAAAGATCTTTTATAGAAATAGGAATGCCCTGTAATGGGCCTAAATCTATCCCCGCATTAAATACAGCATCCGCGGCTATTGCTTGGGTCTTTAATTTTTCTTCATCCCATGTTTTATAGGCGTTTAAATGACTTCCATACTTTTCATGATTATCTATTGCCCAATCAGCTAAATCTAATGCTTTTATGTTTTTATTTCTTAATTCATTACAGATCTTTTCTAATGAGATATTATCTAAATTTGGCTTTCTCATTTTTATATCCTTTATTAAATTTAACTAAAGGTTAATCCTCCGTTAACGTCTATGCATTGACCAGTAATAAATGAAGCTTGATCAGAGGCCAAGAATAGAGCTGCGTTTGCTATGTCTTTAGGTTCACCAACACGTCCAAGTGGAATTGAGTTACTAAGTTTGTCTTCCTTCTCAGGGAGCCAGCTCTCTGTCATAGGACTGTGTGTTGGTCCAGGGGCAATAGCATTCACTGTAATACCGTATATTCCAAGTGACTTAGCTAGAGATCTAGTGAGTCCTATAACTCCAGCTTTTGATGATGTATAGGGAACACCGCCACCTCCATCTACTCCACCGTGTCGCCATGCTGAGGATGATAAATTAACTATCCGTCCGCTTTTTTGTTTTATCATTTGTGGGGCTACACATCGGGCGCAATAAAACTCCCCACTAAGGTTAACATCTAAAACATTATGCCATTCCTCAATATCACAATCTAGCCAGTTCTTTTTTTTGGGAGAAAACCCAGCATTATTTATTAAGATGTCTATTTTTTTAAATCTCTCTATTACTTGATCAATAGTGTTTTTCACATTTTCATAATTTGATACATCAAGTGAAACTGTGGTTAGAATGTCATTTTTATTATTATGCTTTATTTCTAATTTTTTTAAGCGATCGGTATCTATATCTGCGGCTATAACTATAGCTCCTTCAAGAATAAACCTTTCAATTATGGCGCTACCTATCCCACCTGAGGCACCAGTTACGAATGCTACTTGCTTGAGCAAACTCATAAGTTTTCCTTTACTAAGATTATATTTTAAAACTGGCTATTCATTCACCTAAATAATATCCTGACTACGCAGTATTATCCAAACTCTGGGAGCAATGAAGTGATTTTAGTTTCAAAGAGTAATGATTGATTGCTAAGATTTAATATATATACATGGTTAACTTTTATTTTTAAGTTTCAATTGATAACTTAGCTACATAAAAGAATGAATAGCTTCGGCTACTTCATGTGGTTGATCTAGTTCCGCTAGATGTCCAGCATTTTTAATGATCTTTGTTATA
>JAQWSA010000116.1 GCA_029243445.1 Alphaproteobacteria bacterium | reverse complement strand
CTACAAACCCTGGTAGTATCCCAGGAACTATAGGAAAAATAGCCTCGGGAGGCGAACTCAGCCGAATTTTATTGGCACTAAAGGTGGTGTTAACTGGCACTAGTAATGTAACTACATTAATTTTCGATGAGATTGACGCAGGTGTCGGCGGAGCAACAGCTGCCGCAGTTGGGGAGCGCCTCTCATCATTATCTAACTCTAATGGACCACAAATACTGGTGGTTACACATAGTCCCCAAGTAGCAGCCGTAGGCCAATGCCATTGGCGTGTTAGTAAGGAAAGTGTAAATAATAAATCACTTACTAGAGTTAAGCTACTCAATCAAAAATCTAGAAAAGAAGAAATAGCACGTATGCTGGCAGGAGCAGAAATTACTAAAGAGGCACGTGCTGCAGCTGAAAGATTATTAAGTGATTCCAAAAAAAATATAGATTCACCGCCTACTCTCCGAGATGATTAACTGCTTTTGGTCGTAAATTCATGAGCAAACAAACCCATGAATTCATAACCGGCATAGTATGTGCCCTGCTAGTTGTTCTACTGTGGTCTAGCTTTCATATAATCTCACGAATAGGTGTGCAAACAAATCTAAGTCCTTATGACCTAGTAGCATTACGTCTAGGTGTTGGTGGAATTATAATGCTACCCGTAGTTTTTCATTACGGATTAGGTTCTCTAAAGCTTTCTCAAGCTATAATTTTAGCAATGTTAGCTGGACCTGGATTTTCAATATTTGCATTTACTGGCTATCAATTTGCACCTGCAGCACATGGAGCTGCAATTTTAGCCGGTGCCATTCCTCTATTTACAGCTCCTATGGCTTGGTTTTTTTTGGGAGAACGTCTTAGTCGGTTTCAATTATCTGGATTATCAGTAATTCTGATTGGTATAATTTTTTTAGCAGGATCAAGCTTTGCCGGTTTCAATAATATGATTTGGCGTGGAGACCTACTCTTCATAATTGGCGTAGCAGATTGGGCCGTATTTACTCTTCTAGCCCGAACTTGGAAGGTGCAACCGATAAGGGGAACAGCTCTAGTGGCAGTTATATCAATGACTGCCTACCTACCTATATATTTTTTATTCCTACCTTCAAGCATTAACACGGCGCCGGCCATAGAAATTTATGGACAAGCTATATATCAAGGGTTTTTTAGTATGATTATTACACTTCTATTATTTACCCGAGCAGTGGAAGCTTTGGGAGCAACTTTAACTACTACAATTACAGCTGCGGTTCCTGCCACAGCAGCTTTAGCTGCATTGATTTTACTTGGCGAACAACTAACTAGACTATCGATCACTGGCGTTATTTTAGTATCTATTGGCATGATCGCCGCAGTTCTTGGAGCTCATCCAGAAAATAGTAAATCTTCCTCTAACTAGGCATCTATCTCTGAAATTTAATAAGAAAGCTGCGTATTTATGATTCGCAGTGTATGTTTTTATGTTAAAATACTAAATAATTATTGATTCGGCACCTATGACAAATGACTTAACATTAAAGCAGGCAGAAAATGAGCATGCCGGTCTCGCTGATAATATAAACGAATATAATCGCTTATATTATCAAGAAGATGCCCCCGGTATATCTGACGCAGAATATGATTTATTATTCCAACGCCTATTAGAACTTGAAGAAATATTTCCTGAACTATCTAATAATGATAGTCCAAGCCAAAGAGTTGGAGCACCTATAACTTCAAGTTTTAAAAAAATTCTACATTCTGTACCTATGCTATCTTTAGGAAATGCGTTTAACGATAGCGATATACATAATTTTGTTAAAAGTATAATTCGCTTTCTAAATCTATCAGATAACCTAACGGTAACTTTGGTTGCCGAACCTAAAATAGATGGGCTATCTGTTTCTTTACGTTACGAAGATAAAGTTTTAGTAAGTGGTGCAACTCGTGGTGATGGCAATGAAGGGGAAGACATAACAGCTAATCTCCTTACGATATCTGATATTCCTAAAATATTACCTGATGACGCTCCAGATATTTTAGAAGTTAGAGGAGAGGTTTATATGTCTAAAACAGTTTTTAAATCTCTAAATAATGATCAAAAATCTCAAAATAAAAAGATATTTTCTAATCCAAGAAATGCAGCGGCTGGAAGCCTAAGGCAACTAGATCCTATGATAACTGAATCGCGCACTTTGTGCTTATTTGCTTATTCATGGGGAGATATAAGTATAGAGCACTTTGAATGCCATTGGGATTTTCTTGAAAAATTAAAAAACTGGGGATTTCCTGTAAACCCTTTAACACAAAGATGTAATGGGATAGAAGAAGCAATAAAAGCCTATAAGGTGATTGAAGGGCATAGACCCGACCTAGATTATGATATTGATGGTGTAGTATATAAAATAGATAACGTTGATTGGCAAAAACGTCTTGGTGTTCGTAGTAGAGCGCCCCGTTGGGCTATTGCTCATAAATTCCCTGCCGAAAAAGCAATCACAATAATAAATGATATCGATATTCAAGTAGGAAGGTCTGGTGCTCTTACGCCAGTAGCTAGACTTAAGCCCATCAATGTTGGTGGGGTAATTATCTCAAATGCAACCCTGCATAACGAAGATGAAATTCTGAGAAAAGACATCAGAATCGGTGATACGGTAGTTGTACAGCGAGCAGGTGATGTTATCCCTCAGGTAGTGGAAATTATATTGAAGAAAAGACTAATAAGCTCGAAACCTTACGAATTTCCTACTTATTGTCCTGCATGTACCTCTAAGGCAATACGTCTAGACGATGAGGTAGTTCGCCGATGTACCGGCGGATTAATATGCCCTGCCCAAGCAGTTGAAAGGTTAAAACATTTTGTATCTCGTAATGCATTTGACATCGAAGGTCTTGGCACTAAACATATAGTAGATTTTTGGAATGATGGATTAATAAAACAACCATCCGATATTTTTAAAATTGATGAGACTAAAATTTCTAAAAGAGAAGGCTGGGGAAAACAGTCAGCAAGAAATCTGGTTAATGCAATCTTCGAAAGAAGCGAAATACCTCTTGATCGTTTTATTTATTCACTTGGTATTCGTCGAATTGGGCAATCAATGGCACGTATACTAGCAACTAACTACGTAACGCTCACTAATTGGCGCAATGCAATGGTAGCCGCCCAAAATCCCGATAGCGAAGAGTATTTAGAGCTTTTTAATATAGACGGTGTTGGCAGTTCAGTTATCACCGACTTAGTCACCTTTATGAATGAACAACATAATGTGCAAGCAATTGATGATTTAATACAATTAATTAATGTAAGAGACTTTACTCAACCAATTAATGACTCACCGATTTATGGAAAAACTATAGTTTTTACTGGCAGCTTAAATCAAATGACGCGGCCAGAAGCTAAAGCCAGGGCAGAGTCCCTTGGTGCTAAGGTAGCTGGTTCAGTATCACTAAAGACAGACATAGTTGTAGCAGGGCCTGGCAGTGGTTCAAAAGCTAAAAAGGCAAAAGAACTTGGGCTAAATATTATTGATGAAATTTCTTGGATAGAAATGCTCAAAAAATAGTAAATATTATTAATTATGAAGAAAGTTCAGCCTTCTATTTCTCGCGTTGAGTAAGCAAGCCAATCGCGAGTTTTAGTATCTAATAATGGACCAACCTTAGACATCACGTTAAAATGATAGTCATTAATCCACTCACGTTCCTGAAAGGTTAGAAGTGGAAGCTCTAAACAAGACAAATCAATCGGTACAAGCGTTAAGGTTTCAAAACTATACGTTTCTAGTTTAGCTCCAGCAATGCCTTTATCAACCACTACTGCCAACAAATTCTCTATTCGAATACCGTAGTTTCCTTGTTTGTAGTAACCTGGCTCATTTGAAATAATCATACCTGGTTCTAAAACTTGTTTTGTACCTGCCTTCGATATTCGTTGAGGCCCTTCATGAACCCCTAGATAACTACCAACCCCATGGCCAGTGCCATGATCATAATCAAGTCCTACTTGCCATAAGAATTGTCTAGCTAAACTATCAATTTGTGCTCCAGTAGTTCCGGCAGGAAATCTCGAGTTAGCTACTGCTATATGGCCCTTAAGAACACGAGTATAACGATCGCGCATTTCATCACTAGGAACCCCTAAAGCAATAGTTCTAGTTATATCTGTTGTACCATCTAAGTATTGTCCCCCCGAATCAAATAGGTAAAATTCCCCTGCACATAAATGCCTTACAGTCTCCTGAGTAACTCGATAATGTACAATAGCCCCGTTCGGACCTGAACCAGAAATTGTTTCAAAGCTGGGCCCGCGAAACAATTCTCCCTTACTACGAAATTCTGCTAGCTTCTGAGCAGCACTAATCTCAGTAAGCTCTTGCTCGGGCATTATATCCGCTAACCAAGCCAAAAATTTTACAACAGCTACTCCATCACGTAAGTGTGCCGATCGCGAGCCAGAAAGTTCAATTTCATTTTTTATGGCTTTAGGTAAAACCACGGGATCTCTGAATTTACTTATATTAGCCCCTGATATTGCTAAACGCTGGTATATCCATGATGATGCGGTGTCCGGGCAAATCTGCACATTAACACCAGCCTTACCAAGTTTATCAAGCTCACCTCCTAATTCATCAGGAGAATGCAATAAAACACGCTCACCCAGGTGAGATATTAGTTGTTTTGAAATTTTTTCAGGATAGACAAACCAATCAACCATTTTATCACTATGTAGAATAGCAAAACTTAAGGGGAGCGGCGTAAATGGTACATCGTTTCCTCTTACATTTAATAACCAAGCTATTGATTCTGGTTTAGTTAAAATAACTGCATCATTGTTATTTTTTGCTATTTTTAAAGCAATTTCTTGGCACTTTTGTAAGCTAGTAAAGCCCGAATAGCATAATTCATGAGGTGTGATTGGTGTTTTAGGAGGTAACGGCTGATCTTTCCATATTTCATCAATGGGATTTGTATCCACAGCCACTAATATGGTTCCTACTTTGCTACATACGATCTCTAAAGCATTCACTTCATTGGCACTATGAAGCCATGGATCATAAGCCAAACGTATTCCATCACATAGGTTTCTCTGGATCCATTCCGTTACAGGTTGCTCCACTAAATGCTCATAACTATATAGAGAAGCATCTACTTGTTTTTGAACCTGTAATGTATAACGGCCATCGACAAAAATAGCCGCTTTATCAGCCGTAATAATTGCCATACCAGCTGACCCATCAAATGCTGTTAACCAAGCTAAACGTTCTGCATTAGCAGGTAAAAATTCATTCTGGTATTCATCAGAATGAGGCACTATGAAACCATCTACATTTAAACCCTCTAAGTTAGCCCTTAGCTTTATCAAACGTTCTCTGGAAAATTTATTTATATTACCCATAATTAGAAACTAATCGATGAAAGACTTTAAGACAATAAATGATCCACCCTTATATTAAATATGACGGCGCAGTACTAATGTTGACCATCCATCTAACTGATATCGTTTAAAAAGAATTAAACCCTGCTGTCTATGAGCGGCTATAACTTGTCGCTCCTGCTTTATTAGAAGTCCAGATAAAACTGCATATCCTCCAGGACGCATATGTCGAGCACAATCTCGCGCCATATTTACTAATGGGCGGGCTAATATATTGGCAAAAATTAGAGCATATGGACCAGCATTTTTGATGGCGCTTAAACTATATCCAGGTCCATTAATTAATTTATTTGTTGTCTGTAAATTATTTAAACGAAAATTATACCTACATTTTGCTACCGCTACATCATCAATATCAGACGCTATTACCTTTCTACGCAAACACTTTGCAGCCGCCATACCTAAAATTCCTGTGCCACAACCCATATCTAATATCGGTCCTGATGGCAAAACAGCTTGTCTTTTAGAAAAATAATTTAACGCAATTAAACAACCTTTAGTAGTTGGATGATGCCCGGTACCAAAAGCAGTAGCGGCATCAACCACGATAGTTATAGTTCCAAAAGGGGCTATGTCATTATGATAGGAATCTCGAATCCAAATTGCACCTACTTTTATTGGACTAAAGCTCTCACGATTAACAGACAACCAGTCAATTTCGGGTAATACATCAACGCTGATTTCGGGTAAATATATGCCAGCAGCAAGACATAAATTTTTCAAATCAGACTTTAAAGAATTTATGTCTGGTAGTGAAACTGTATAACCTCTAATCAAAACAAAATCACTTGCTGATTCAGGAAAAATACTTATGGCATTAATATATTGCTCTAATACTTTTGCGATATTATCTTGCTGACTTGTTGGAACTAAAACTTGTATAATCCAACTCACAGTGTCTGTAGACATAATTACACCTTATCAGCAGCAACAACAAAACTATCTATAACCTTTTTATTTCCGGCCTTTTCAAATTCAACATCTAGTTTATTACCATTGATAAAACTTATCTTTCCGTACCCAAATTTCTGATGAAACACCCTATCACCAAGGTCAAAACTTAAAGAAACATCATTAGTTAATTCACTAACTGTTTCGAATAAATAGCCAGATTTTTTCTTATTCCATTTAGCCTTATAATTATTAGATACAACATCGGGGTTAACTGAAACGCTTCCTGTCTCGTACAAGCCCTTTTCACTCTCAATTAGAACGTGTTCATGAGGGAGCTCATCTATAAAGCGAGATGGTACAGCGCTCTTCCATTGACCATGCATTTGACGATTGGCAGCAAATGAAATTATCACTGATTTTTTTGCACGAGTTATACCAACATAGGCAAGTCGTCGTTCTTCCTCCAGTCCAGCTGCTCCACTTTCATCCATGTTACGCTGATGAGGAAATAAACCCTCCTCCCAACCTGGTAAAAACACGGTATCAAATTCTAGACCCTTAGCACCGTGAAGTGTCATAATATTAATCATATCAGTACCGGCATTCTCATTATTATCCATAACCAAGGAGACGTGTTCTAAAAAACCTCCTAGATTTTCAAATTCCTCCATAGCTGAAACTAATTCTTTCAAATTTTCAAGACGGCCAGGTGCTTCAGGGGATTTGTCATTGATAAGCATATTTGTATATCCACATTCATCGAGCAATATCTCAGCTAATTCAAAATGAGGTAGAGTATTAGACCCCTCTCCCGAAAGAGAACGCCACCTAGAAAAATCAGTCATTAAATTTGCCAATGAAGCACGAGACCTTGGCTTTAATTCATCTGTTGTTACTATCTCGGCAGCTGCACGGTATAAGCTTATGTCAGATGAACGAGCTAAAACATGAAGATTCTGAAGAGTCTTTTCACCTATGTTTCTTTTAGGACGGTTAATAATTCGCTCGAAAGCCAGGTCATCATCGGGTTGATTAATGACTCGCAGGTAAGCCAAAGCATCGCGTATTTCCATACGTTCATAAAATCTAGCACCGCCAATTACTTGATAAGGAAGACCAAGAGTTAAAAATCTTTCTTCAAAAGCTCGGGTTTGAAAACCGGCACGAACTAAAATGGCAATATCTCTTAAATAAACAGATTTCTCTTCGCTAGTGCCAGATTGTAGAGATTCTATTTGGTCAGAGACGAACCTTGCTTCTTCGCTACCATCCCAAAGCCCCCTAACCAGTATTGGCTCTCCTCCCTCACTATCAGTCCACAAGGTTTTTCCAAGTCGTCCCTGATTATGCGAAATAAGAGCTGAAGCCGCCGCTAATATTGGAGCTGTTGATCTATAATTCTGTTCAAGACGAATGACCTGGGAGTCTTTAAAATCTCTTTCAAATCTAAGAATATTACCCACTTCAGCGCCACGCCATGCATAAATGGACTGATCATCATCACCAACACAAGTAATATTAGAGTGGCCTTGCGCTAATAAACGTAGCCATAGGTATTGGGCAATATTCGCGTCTTGATACTCATCAACCAAAATATAACGGAAACGTCTTTGATATTCATTTAGGATATCTTGCCTATTAGGATCATTGAAAATAGTTAGGCAGTGTAATAAAAGGTCACCAAAATCAGCTGCATTTAGTGTAAGTAAACGTTCTTGATAAGCCTGATAGAGATCAATCAATTTTCCACCAGCTATATCGCTTACTTCCATTGGAGATACTTTCTCAGGAGTAAGCCCCCTATCTTTCCACCGCTGAATTAGCCCCATCATTACTCTTGCTGGCCAACGTTTATTATCAATATTGAAAACTTCAAGTAACTGTTTTAGAAGGCGTACTTGGTCATCACTATCCAGAATAGTAAAATTTGATTGAAGACCAACTAATTCACTATTCTTACGTAATATTCGTGCTCCTAGAGAATGAAATGTACCTAACCAAACTGCTTCTGCTGGCCCACCAACCAATTCAGAAACTCTTTCTCGCATTTCACGAGCTGCCTTATTTGTAAATGTAACTGCTAAAATTTCATACGGCCTTACATCTCTTGTCCTTAGCAAATGAGCCAAGCGAGTAGTGAGAACTCTCGTTTTACCAGTTCCGGCTCCAGCTAACACTAACGTAGGACCATCTGTTGCCTCTACCGCCTCTCGCTGAACAGCATTCAGATTCTCAAGATAAACTGGCTCACTATTATTTGTTTTAGATGAAACAGGATCAGTGACTTCATCTTCAATTTGAAATGGATCGTTCATTATAAAACCATATATACCATGAGATATTAATGAGTCGTAGACTTCAGCAAGCATATATTAACATATGTAAATAAAATATATTTCATGTCTTATTGGATAATTTCTAATCTAAACAGCTATCATATAAAACTAAAAGGTGATGTATTGTTTTATTTTATCGAGTATGAAATACAAAAGTGTTCATTATAAACAAATTTGGATGGATTATAAAAAATGTCAGAATCTCTCACTTATGAGCCACCTACAGTCTGGAAATGGGATACTGAAAATGGGGGAGCTTGGGCTAAGACTAATCGCCCAATTGCTGGGTCTACCCACGAAAACGAATTACCCATAGGAAAACATCCCCTCCAACTTTACTCACTAGCCACACCTAATGGAGTAAAGGTAACAATAATGCTAGAGGAGCTTTTAGCTCTTGGTATAAAAGAGGCAGAATATGACGCTTTTCTTATTAGAATTGGAAATGGCGATCAGTTTGGAAGCGGGTTCGTTGAAGTTAATCCCAATTCGAAAATCCCCGCCCTAATGGATTATAGCACTGAGAAACCAACACGTGTTTTTGAATCAGGGGCTATTCTTCTTTATCTGGCAGAAAAATTTAATGCATTGATACCAGAAGAGATTATGATGCGTACCGAATGTTTATCATGGCTATTCTGGCAGATGGGAAGTACACCATACTTAGGGGGCGGTTTTGGGC
>JAQWSA010000115.1 GCA_029243445.1 Alphaproteobacteria bacterium | reverse complement strand
TAAAGAAAATAGATATATACGATAGGCTAAGAAGGAACATATTCATTCCCTATAAAAACACAAAATGAAAGCGCCAACAGATATTAGCAACAACACTAGAAATGCTTCAGGTGTATCAGCGGTAACCTCTGATGGAATTATAATTAGATCACGACTTTTATTAGCCTGTGATGGTCGGAACTCTGCCCTCCGAGAAGAGGCGAATATCGGAGTTACCAGATGGAGTTATAAGCAAACCAGCATTATTTGCTCTGTTTACCATGAATTGCCTCATAATAATGTTGCTCATGAACGTTTTTTGCCCGGTGGGCCATTTGCAATTTTACCCATGAAAAATTTAAATAACCGCTATAGATCTGCTGTTGTATGGACTGATAGTAATAAATTAATGCCTGGAATTATGTCTCTAGATGAAGGGTCATTTGTATCGGAATTAATGATTCGCTTTGCTAATATTCTGGGAACCCTTGAATTGGCTGGTCCGCGATGGTCTCATCCACTTGGACTTTCACACGCTAATAAATATGTTGATTGCCGTTTAGCGCTTGTTGGTGATGCGGCTCATGCGATCCATCCAATTGCAGGGCAAGGTCTTAATATGGGTATACGTGATATTGCAGCATTAGCTGAAGTATTAATAGACGCACGTCGACTGGGCCTAGATATAGGGAGTCCTAATATTTTGGAAGAATACGAGCGTTGGCGTCTTTTTGATAACTTACTACTCGCATTTGTAACTGACGCTATGAATAGGCTGTTTTCGAATGAAATTTCTCCGATTCGTACTATCCGAGATGTTGGTTTGGGAACCGTTAATAAAATAGGGCCATTGAGACGCGATTTTATGCGTCACGCCACTGGCACTGTAGGGGATCTACCAAGGTTAGTAAGGGGTGAGCCTCTTTAAAAATATAATGAAACATTACTGCGGATGTCGTGACAAATTTTGTTCGGCAAGTTTTTTTAAATAAGTTTGCCATATTTCATCCTTTCGTTTTCCTAAATCGTATAGATAGCTCCAGCTGAAAATCCCGGTGTTATGTAGATCATCGAAATAGATTTGTATGGCATAATTGCCTACTGGTTCTAATTTAATAATCCCTACATGCGATCGTCCAGAGATTATTTTTTTTTCTTCCATTCCGTGTCCCTTAACCTCTGCTGATGGGCTTTCAACTCTAAGAAGCTCGGCAGCATAAGTGAAGGTGATGCCATTATCGTAATCGATTGTTAAGTTTTTGTTTGATTTGTTATAATGAATTTTAAGAGGCCAATACGTGATACTTTCTGGGTTTTTTTCCGTCACGTTTTTACCTTTGATTGTATTTCGTCTATGCTGAGTTCTCTAGCTTCGTCAACTAACATGATTGGTATGCCCTCGTTTATAGGATAAGCTAATCCTGCTTTATCACTTATCAACTCTTGTGTTTTCTCTTCATACCTTAGTTCACCTTTAGTTAGCGGGCATACAAGTATTTCTAGCAGTTTTGGGTCTAAAGCCTTTGTATTTTTTAGAGCCATTCTCATTTTTCCTTACAAAATATATACTTTAATTAACTGAAGCGGAGCTTCCGTTACTATCTCTTCGCAACGCAGATTCAATTAACCCAATAATTAATTTACAGCGTTTAGAAAGGTCTACAGATTCTAAAAGGGCTTGCTTTTCGTGAGGTTCAAATGGGCATACCATGGCTAATGTGGTTACTAATCTTTCATCTGGCGTTTGTTTTATAGTTTTCCAATCTGCCTCTATATTTTCCATTTCAAAATAAGCGCGCAAATCTGAAAGAAGGCGCTGCCGATCTATCACCGTATCTTTTTCAGTAATAAAGTCATTTTTATAATTAGAAAAATCTGGAATTACTCTCCGAAAACTTCTCATTAAAGGAAGCTCATCAATAATATTAAATCGACATATACCATGCAGTACGACCTGGGTCTGTCCATCGGAGGCTTCTTTAAAACTTGTAATTCTTCCCGCACAACCAATTTCATAGACTGCGGTGCTATCATCGGCGCTAGCACCATGTTGGCCATCTACCTTAGGTTGTGCTATTCCGATGAAACGTTGATTAGCTAGCGCATATTCTAACATATTAATATAACGTGGTTCAAATATATTGAGAGGTAGTTGCGCTCCTGGTAGCAACAAAACACCAATAAGAGGGAAGAGAGGTAGGTTTCCGGGCAAGTCCTCTAATGAAGGAGTAAAAGGATTTTTGCTCATGAAAACAAAATCGAAGAAAGTTTACGCCGTCCCAATACGGTTATAGGATCCGTTGGTCCATGCGCCTCAAATATTTTTAGAAGTTGTTGTTTGGCCTCTCCATCTCTCCAATCGCGATTTTCTTTAATTACTTCAATCAGTCGGTCTATAGCGGCCTCTACTTCCCCGTTCCCGTAAAGAGCGATACCTAGATCAAATTTAGCCTGAAGGTTCTTAGGGTCTTTTTCTATTATTTTATGTAAATTTTCAATATCGTCTGAGGATGAAGAACTTTCTTCGGCTAGCTCTACGGCTGATATGACTGAGCGAATATTTTCGTCTACATTCAATTCATCGGGAATTTTATCAATTATTTCACGAGCTTTGTCTATTTTTTCTGCTTTTAAGTAACATTTAGCCATTCCTGCTAAAGCCTTAGTGTTTTTCTCTTCTATGTTAAGCACTTGAGCGTAAAGTGCTCCAGCACTACCAATATCGTTACTTTCAAAAGCTTGTTCTGCTGATATTAATGCTTCTTCTACAGGTGAAGGAGCGACGTTTTTACCATGTTGGGAAATTAATTGGTCAATCCATTTTTGTACTTCGCTCTCAGGAAGAGCACCTTGAAAGGCATCTATTGGTTGGCCATTGCTAAATGCAATAACGGCTGGGATGGATTGTATCCTTAATTGTGTCGATAATTCTTGGTTTTTATCAACATCAATTTTTACTAACTCCACTAATCCCTTGGATTTAGCAATTACCTTCTCTAGTATAGGTGTAAGGGTTTTACAGGGGCCGCACCACGTAGCCCAGAAGTCGACTACAATTATAACATTATTTGATGCCTCTATAACGTCGGCTCTAAATTCAGAGGTGCTAGAATCTTTTGCTTTAGGTGTATTATTTTCGTTATCTATACCGGCAAGTTCGCCAATTCCTGTGTTGGTCGGTTCCATGTTTTCTAGTGCCTGTTTTTAATGTTTTACTATTTAAAGCCAAAAATGGCGGCTAATAGCTCTCGCATCAAGCCCTTACCTGAAAAATATAATAATAAATATATAATATTATAAGAGTTTCTAAATACTTTTATAGCTACGGTAATTCTATAATAATTGGAGGGTAACCGCATTCAATTAAAAATTTTAGTAAATCAGAGCTTAAGATTGAAGCAGTTGCACGGTTATGCAGTGGGTGAGCGTTTATGTAATCATTAGCTAAAACATCCCGGGCTAACACCATTTTTGTATCAGCTTTAGTATTATTCATAACGGCAAAAGGGGTAACAGCTCCCGGCCTAACACCCAAAGATTGATATAGTAGTTCGGCATTACCAAAGGAAAGATTTCCACTTGCGCCTATTTTATTACGTAATTCCTTAAGGTCTACTATGGCATCTTCTAAAACTGTTACTAACCACTTATTTCTTTTTTTATCACGTAAAAAAAGATTTTTTATGTGTGATCCTTGCATCTCCCCTCTTAATGCTTGTGATTCTGCTACAGTGTTAAGTGGCGGATGACGGCGTATATCTACCGGAATCTTTAGCTCCGCTAGCCGTGCAATCAGGGGGGCTTCTATTATTTTTTCTTCATCCATTATGGGTTTTTTATAACTTTTTTTATGTTACATTACAAAGGATGCTTAAAGGGACTTGCAATAATCGCTTCGATGCGGTTATTTCGTCAGATGGATTAGGCGGGAATAGCTCAGTGGTAGAGCATCACGTTGCCAACGTGAGGGTCGCGAGTTCGAATCTCGTTTCCCGCTCCATTTTAGACTGCCCCTAATTAGCAGTCTTCACGTTTGACCTGGGTTTCTAAATTAGACCTAGTTTTTCTTCCGAGTGGTCGAGTACGATTGGAACAATGAGATCTTCTTCATCGTGGAGATGAGAGATAAGGCCTTTGGATAAAGTCACAAATTTTTTAGTAGAATTTTCACTTGTCCGTTTCACTTCATCCCCTGGTATATTTTTAAAATTAAATAATTTTTCTAATTCTATTTTTAAATCATCAGCTGATAAGTGAATCGATTGGTGGTCAGACTCTAATATGGAAAAGCCATGAATTAATTTTGGTTCTGCTGCGGCAAATATAGGAAAAAGGTGAAACTCCTCAACTTTATGATGGAGGTCTAGGTGGTTTAATAAAAAGCTTAGACGCGGAATGAACCATTGTGAAAATTCTTCAACGTCAATTAAATTATTGCCCAACTTCTGACAACAGTCCTCTAGCATCACAATAATTTCACGAAACATTTCATGACGGCTGAGCCAAAATTGTACTCGTTCCCCTAGATTAGGATGTTTGTCCCATGATTCTCTGGGGTATTTAACACATAGTTGTAATAGATCTTGCGGTAGGCCGTCGCGATTATCCAAAGAAAAGCCATTAGCTCCCATTTGCTGCATAAACAACCACCATTCTTTTTTAATATAGGATAGCTTCTTAGTTGCAGATATATAAGCATTACTCTTAAGCTTACAAGCTCATATATTTGTTTGTATTTTTATACTTAATTATATCTACAATATATTTGTGAGGTATTAAGATAGGAGATTCCATGTATTCTGAACACACAAATATAGAAATGGCCGGACAATTGATGATAGCCGTCTTATTTCTTGGTACTGCTCTGATAAACTCCCTAACTCAGGTCAAACAGCACGCTGAACGAATGAGAGCTCTTGGCGTTCCGTTGCCGTATCTAGCACTTTGGGCCGGTTTCGCAATTCAATATGTAGGCGGAGTTTTAGTATTACTAGATCTTTATACAAATATAGGGGCAAGTCTTCTTATCTTATTTACGGTTTTAGCAACAGTTATTTTTCATAGGTATTGGCTTGCTTCAGATTTGCTCATGCGACATATACACAAATCAATTATATTCAGTAATATTGGGATTATTGGAGCCTTGCTTTTATTGTTTTAGTTACTAGTTAACGGACATTTTACATCCATATTTTGAATATATTACTTTTGGTAGAGTTCTAATTGACATGGTATTAAAAGATAGAGGGTCAGAAAAATTAATAATACCCTATGGTATTCCTTTAGTTTCTGAAGAAAATCTAGATCGGTTGCCTTGTGTTGAAATTAGTAAAGCTAAAAATAAGCCGTTACGTTTGGGGCACGGGCCTTATGACCGTAATACCGTTATTGAAGAGTCTAGCCTACTGCTTAAAGATGAAGAATTAAGCGAAGGTGAGGCTAGGTTAGAAATATTAAGACGTATTCACCTAAGGGATTGTGGTTTTTTTGAAAAAAACCTAAGAACTTGGATTAATGATTATTTTGATTTTATGATGAAGCAAATAAATTTATTTTGTGAGGAAATAAAATCTTTATCTTACACTTCTAGATATAATCTTGAGCTAAGTTTATGGGCTATGGCGGCTATGCGTCCCTTGCCTCGTGCCCATGTACCAGGGGTTAACCAAAAATTTGTAGCGGTGGATATAGCTTTTTGGGATGGTAGTGAAATTATCGCTTTATTATTGAAAGGTGGTGATAGAGCGAAAATGCTTAAAGATGTATCAAGTGAAGTGAGAGCTTTTTTAGTTGAATCTCCTTCAGCTTATTTAGGCACTACATTGTTTCCTGAAGAAATATCCGGCATGTTCACTAAATTTTGGTTTGATACAGCTGCTCCGCCAGACCCTTTCGGGCCAGCACTTTTTCGAAATGATTTAACAGCCGTGCCATTGTTTTAATGACACGGCTTTAACCAATTGGATGCATTAGGTTTTTCTAAATATCCAACTCTAGAACATAGAGCCCCCCAGCATGACGATCCACAGCATAGATTGTACGGTTTTCATCAACATAAATATCATTTATTTGAACCGCACTCACGATTGAGTTTTCAGGCTGTGGAGGTATAAAGTAAGCTACTTCCTTAGGCTGAAGGGGGTTGGACAAGTCAAATACTCTTACTCCGCCATTAAAAAATGTTCCAAACACTAGTGTATCAGAGTGGTATGAGGGACCGGGTCGGTTTTCGTGCAGGTTATGAGCGCCAAAACGACCACCTCGTGTGCGGAACTCTTCTGGGTCGGGCATAGGAAGAGTTCCTATTGGAACCATATTGTCTTCTTTTTGAATATCAACTACCCAAGCGAGTTTAGGCCAATCTGCAGCATTATCTCTTACGCTTTCATCAGTGACAATCATAATGTCTTTGCTAAAAAGTGGCAGTGCTGTATGCGCAAATCCTGGATATGGTGGATGCGGATTCCATGAACTAATGACTTTTGGGTCTGACTTATCGGATATGTCCATGATAAACGTTCCTCCATCAAGGTAGCACATATATAAACGATCGGGACGTTCTGGGTAGACGTTAGTATTATGTGCTCGGAATCCTGAATCCATCAGTGGGTGTCTTGGGGGCGGTGCTGCGGAGTCGCCCTCCTTTGTTCCAGGATACCACCATCTGCCTGCTTCGATTGGTTTGGAGGGGTTTCGTACATCTATGCATCTATAGAACTGATCATCTAGTGGATTTGTTGGTACAAAATCATCTGACCCTCCAGCAAAATGAACATACTCTCCATCTGCGAACCAAAGTTGATGAACACCACGTGAGTGAACACCAGAACAATCAAAGAAGGAAATGGACTTTGGGTTTTCGGGAGAAGAAAGATCAAATAACTCAACCCCTGCTGGCTTCATATTCTTGCCTTTAGTTTGATAGGCTACGGCAAGAATGTCTCCTGTAACTTCTAGCGAGTTCGAGCGCATATCCATGTGAGGTAGTTCTGTTTGGATAATTACTTTTGGGTTTTTGGGATCGGATACATCAACTCCAGTAAAATTTTTAGGGGCAGATTCATGTGCTAACCATAGAACTCGCCGGCCATCTTTCGCAATCTGCATACTCATTCCTTCGCCCATACCACCGAAGCCAACAAGTGTGTTTTGTGCGATAAGTCTCATATTTTTAGATTCTACTTTTGTCATTATAACCTCTCTAATAACTATAAGAATTTTAAACCGGGTCTATGGTTTATATATTGGGTTGGATAAAAATTATATTATTCTGGTTTTAATTTCAGAACTATCTATTAACCTTTATCCTCATTGGGTTCCGACTCTTCGGTAGCGTCCCATTTCTTAGGTTTCAACGAGTAATATATTGCAACAGCAATCATTACAATAATTAGTACTGATATCCAGCGGCTAAATATGAAAGATAGAGGGCTATCATCAGATATTATTAAAACATTTCTCAGACCTTGTTCAGCGATTGGCCCAAGAATAATTCCAAGTAATATACCTGCAGGTGAGAAATCATATTTGTGTGCTAGATATCCAATTACTCCAAAAGTAACCATTATCCAAACATCCCAAGGGTTACCGCTTGCTGTGAACGTTCCCACTACGCAGAATATCATAATTATTGGTGCAAGTAGGCCACGAGGAAATAGCGTTACATAGGCCATTGTTCGCGCGAGTACGGCGGCGATACCTCCCATGAAGAAGTTTGCGAGAATAAAACCCCATATTACTGTATATATTATTTCCGGAGAGTCTCTGAACAAACGGTCACCCGGTTGTAGCCCATGTATCATCAGCGCTCCTAGAATAACTGCAGCCGAGATGCCACCCGGTATTCCTAGTACAAACATTGGTATTAGCGATGTTCCGGTAACGCCATTATTTGATCCTTCGGTTGCGGCTAATCCTTTAACCTCCCCTTCCCCAAATTTGTCTCCGGGTTTACCTCTTTGTATTTCCCATGAATATGCTATCCATTGGGCAACACTGCCTCCGGCAGCTGGGACGATACCCATAATTAAACCAGTTATCCAGCCTCTAAATAACGACCAACGACAGTGCACTATTTCACTGAGTTTTGGCCATATATTCCAGCTTAGCTTTGATACACCGGAAATATTCGATTTTGGACTTCCCTCGCATAGTGTTAGAGCCTGAGCAAAGGCAAATAGACCAATTACGGCAGGTAAAATACCAACCCCAGACATCAACCCTGTCATACCATAAGTAAAACGAGGAAAAGCCGTCGCCGCGTCAATGCCAATAGTGCTAACAAATAGACCAAAAAGACCTGCTATCAGTCCCTTTAACACAGCACCGAATGAAACAGCGGCAATGGCTGTCAGACCTAATAGTGCAACAACAAAATATTCAGAAGGGCCAAAAAGAAGAGAAACTTTAGCTAGCGGCGGTGCTAGCCATAATAGCACGAAGCCACTTATTATTCCGCCCATTACAGACGCGAAAGTAGACATGCGGATAGCTTCTATAGCTCTTCCACGCTTAGTCATCTCATAGCCTTCAATAGCCGAAGCGGCAGAAGCCGAGGTTCCGGGAGCTCGAAGTAATATCGCCGTAAAGGAACCGCCGTATATACCTGCCGCGTATGTTGCCACCATTAATATAAGGGCTGTCTCTGGCGGCCACTCAAATGAGATTGGAATCATAAGGGCAATTGCCATAGGTGGTCCGAGGCCTGGAATGGCGCCGACTATGAGGCCAACGATAATTCCAAGAAACATTGCCCCTAAATTAGCTACAGATATAACGTTAAGTAAAAAATCAAGACTTTCCATCAGATAAATCTCGTTTTGAGGTGGGTGTTAATAACTTATGTAATGCGTCATAAAATTAAAAAAGAAAGCCTTCAGGTAAAAAGGCGTCCATAACTATTGTGAAAAATACGTAAATAAGCGGAAAAAGAATTACAGCTGTTAAAAAAATGTATTTATGGCTTCGTAAGCCTGTCATATACGCAGCTGCGAAAAAGAAAATTACAGAGGACACGTAAAACCCAATTTTAAATATAGCAAAAGAGTAAGCTATACCAGCCACCATAATAGCCACCGGTTTCCATGCTTTGTATGTAAACTCAAAGTATACGTTTCCGCTTAACCTTTTCTTGTTACTCTCGAGAAATGTTCTCATAAGCATCAAAGCAGCTAAAACCGCAACGGAAATTTCAGCAAATTGAGGGAATGACCCTGCTCGATTCTGCAAACCCATAGATTGAGTATACAGAATAGCTGCTACAATTATTAGACACACAGCTATTATGCGTTCAGCTGTCAACTTTGACATAGATCGTATCCGATATCAGTGGATTAAAAGTATGACGCGTTCTTTATCTTTATGCATCATTAGTACATTAAAAAATTATGGACTTTAGTATATCTACGCTCTGTCGATTAAGGACAGAGCGTAGATAAGATAAAACTATATTACTATAGTGTCCTTATTGTACGCCTTTTTGCTTCCAGTAAGCAGCCTTTTCGGCAACAGCCTGACCACCTTCTAAGAGCTTCCACATTCCTTCACCTTCTGCAAACATTAGGTGATTGCGGTTCTTGGCTTCTTTTTGAATATATTCTGGATTATTCA
>JAQWSA010000114.1 GCA_029243445.1 Alphaproteobacteria bacterium | reverse complement strand
AAAAGAAACAAGAATTTTTATTGAACGAATTCTTACCAATTTATGGTTATATCGTAGTAGACTGAATCAAGAGGCCCATTCTTTAAGTGATGTTGCAGCAGGTTTATGGCC
Source organism: Alphaproteobacteria bacterium (assembly GCA_029243445.1). The sequence continues at coordinate 7,859 of JAQWSA010000114.1, read as the reverse complement.
CAATTACCATCAATTAGATTCTATAGCAGGCAAAATTAAAAAAAAATGAGTATTAATCAAAACATAACTTTTCAACCACTTAATATTGCAGTGCTTACTATTTCGGATACTCGCAGTATTGAAAATGATGCCTCAGGCGATTTATTAGTCTCTAGGTTATTAGAAAGCGGCCATACTTTAGCTGAAAGAAAAATCGTACGGGATGATGTAAATATAATAACCAATCAGTTTCGTGAATGGATAAAAAACACAGTTGTAGATGTAATTATCTCTACTGGTGGAACTGGATTAACAGGCAGAGATGTCACCCCAGAGGCTCTTAAACAAGTAGCTGAAAAAGAGATTCCTGGATTTGGTGAATTATTTAGGTGGCTTAGTTATCAGAAAATTGGAACATCAACAGTTCAATCCAGAGCAGATGCTGCTGTATCTAGTGGCACCTATATATTTATTTTACCTGGATCAACAAGTGCTTGTAGAGATGGGTGGGATCAAATTTTAAATGATCAACTAGATATTAGGCATAGACCATGTAATTTTGCTGAACTTATTCCTCGCCTATTAGAGACAGATGCAGATAATACATAAATATTTTCTTGGACATTAGGCTTTGATTTTACCTATAAAAACTAATGAGCTCATAGCTTTACTAGAAGATAAACACCTTAAAAACCAAATTCATGGGCAAAAATTATCTGTTCTAACTACTAAAGGCATCACACACGATCATTGGAAGGTGGGAAATAGTAAATATTTATTGCGTATACCAAAAATGAGCCAATGGGGTATGAAACCGAATAATCAACTGGTGTATGAATCTACAGCCTTTCAACGAGCCTCAAAAAGTGGACACTGTCCTGAATTAATTGCCACTATTCCTATATGTGAAAAACTACCGCGTGGTGCACTCCTAGTTGAATTTATTAATGGACATTCCCCACGGTTACCAAAGGATTTATCTGCTATATCAAATGCTTTTTCAGCAATTCATAAATTACCCCTACCCGCCCCAAATAAAAGAAAACCCCTTCAACATCACGTTAAACCTATAACCGAAATGTTAAAAGTTATTGAGGAACAAGCTACGTTTCTTTCTAAAGCTAAGTTAAGTAAAAGGGCTCTTAAAGAGATTGAAGATGAAATAAATTGGGCTGAAAAGTTAAAAAATCAGGGAGAACCTGAAATACCTCTATGCTTAGTAGGTACTGATACTCACCCCGGGAACTTTCTTATAGATATTAAAGGAAAAGCCTGGTTTGTTGACCTAGAAAAAGCTCTATACGGAATTCCGCACATTGACTTGGCGCATGCTACTCTTGCAGTTTCAACCGGATGGGACCCTGATTGCGCAACCAAAATCACTACAGAGCACGTGAATAATTTTTATCAGCATTACTATCGTGAAATGCATCACCTAAAACCAAAAGAATTCTTTTCCTGGGCAATAAACTTCCGCCGTTTAACGTGGCTGCGTACAATGACTTGGTTTGCAAGATATCAAGTAGCCTGGCAAAACGACATGCATCCTGCATCTCGAAATAAAGAAATGACGGAGCATGTTGCTAATCATATTACCCACTCCTTTCATCTTGAAACAATTACTTCAGCTAGAGCAGATTGGCTTGAACCCAGGTTATTCATAGAGATTCAGTAGTAGCATCTTCTGCATTATATTTTTATTAAAATTATTATAAAAAAACCAATATTATTCTAATTAACTTTAGGACGTTTTTTTATTAGGTATAATTATCTATAAATATGTTAGATTAACCGAATAATGCTCGCCCACGAACAGTTAATCCCACTAGCAGTTGTCATTCTGGTAGCTTTGTCATGTGGTGTTATTTTTACAAGGTTACGCCAACCGGCCGTTATAGGATATATACTAGCTGGAGTGGTTTTAGGACCAGCGGGCTTTGCATTAGTTAAAAACCAAGAAAATATTACGCTTCTTGCCGATCTAGGCGTATTATTACTTTTGTTTGTAATTGGCATGGAATTAAGTTTACGTGCATTTCGTCGAATTTGGCGTATTGCTGTAGCAACAGTGATACTGCAAACCGTGACCACATTAATTGTATTATGGTTTATTGGTAAATTTGTTGGTTGGTCAACTGCATCTATTTTACTATTAGCATTTGTTCTTGCTTTATCTAGTACCGCCGTAGCAGTGAAAATTCTTCAAGATATAGGAGAATTACGAACCCGCACTGGCAGTATCACTGTAGGTATTTTAATTGCTCAAGACCTAGCAATAGTCCCTATGATATTATTACTTGATATAGCCGCAATTGGCGAGTTTAGTTATTTAGCACTGGCCAGAATTCTGCTTTCTATCACGTTATTAATTTTTCTAATTCTTTTTCTTAGTCGTCGTAGACGTGTTAAATTGCCTTTGCCAGTGATAATGGAAAGTCATCCTGATTTAACACCTTTACTGGGTCTTGTCTGTTGCTTTGGAGCAGCAACAATATCTGGCTTACTTGGACTATCTCCCGCTTACGGGGCATTTTTAGCAGGGCTAACGATTGGAAACAGTAACCTGCGGGTTAATATGTTGAATACTGTAATACCAATACAAAGTATTTTGATGATGGTATTTTTTCTATCTATAGGACTTTTCATAGATTTTGATTTGATTTGGAATAATCTAGGCCTAGTCACTGCCATGCTTTTAATTGCTACAGTCGGGAAAACAATAGTTAACCTTGCAGTCCTTTCCGCACTTCGTCTTCCTTGGGCACAGGCATTACTAACAGCCTTATTATTATCTCAAGTAGGAGAATTTTCTTTTCTATTAGGCAGCGTAGGTCTTAAGCGCGGTATCATAGAAACAAATGAATTTCGTATTATTATTACTGTAGCTGCTTTGTCTTTAGTTGTTTCTCCACTATGGATGGGAGCAGTTAGGCGTTTAAATAGAATTGATAACTACCAAAGTTTATCAGTGCGCTATGTTTTTCGTATAGCTTTTGGCCAAGAAACCGACTTTATTGCACACCTTGGAATTCTAGTTTCTAGATTAATAAAAAATATTGGATCTATTATTCAGGTTTTCATTAGTAATATGGTACAAATAGTCAAACCAAGAACCCATAACAAAAATAAAAAAATTAGCCAAAATCGAAAAGATTTAGATGCTTGATTTTAAACAAGAATCCTCATTAAGTGGAAAAGTTGCTGGGGTTGATGAAGTTGGAAGGGGTGCTTGGGCAGGACCTGTTTTTGCCGCAGCGGCGGTTTTAAGTCCTGATGCAGCAAATTCACCAGACCTTAAATTGATTAATGATTCAAAGGCCTTGAGTAAACGTAATCGCAAAATTATTTACGAACAGCTTTTAAAAACGATTGAATCTGGCAATGCATGGATGGGTATAGGAAGTGCTGACGTCAACGAAATTGATTCCTTAAACATATTACAGGCAACAATGCTTGCTATGCAGCGTGCCATTGCAGACTTACCTTTCATACCTAGCTCAATACTAATAGATGGGAATAAAACCCCTGAATTACCTTCACCTTCTCAAGCTATAGTTAAAGGCGATAGGTTGGTATTATCAATAGCTGCTGCCTCAATTTATGCCAAAGTTACAAGGGATAAATATATGTTTAATCTCTCAAAAAACTATGGTGGGTACGGTTGGGAACAAAATTCTGGTTATGGAACTCGACGTCACCAAGAAGGGCTAATACATTTTGGTCTTACTAAACATCATAGAAAAAGCTTTAAACCAATTAAAAAAATTCTCAACCAAAAAACCATATATAGTTAAATTGAAATATTTAATCACAATATATTGATTTTGATAAATTTTTTTATTGACCCAGAATCATCACTTGCCCATTTTCTTTAATTATGCGTTCTCCTGGCCCAGAACGCGCGGTAAAAGCGGCTCCGCGCAATGTAATTTTAGAAGGTGACTGTGTTAAACACATGTTAGCGTTGCCCGAGGCATCGGTAGATGCAGTGTTCGCAGATCCACCATACAACCTTCAATTAGGTACCGAGCTTTTGCGTCCTGACAATACTCGTGTTGACGGTGTTGATGAGAGCTGGGATAAATTTAATAATAATAATGCATACGATCATTTTACCCATGAATGGCTAAGTGCGGCCCGACATGCGCTTAAGCCAAATGGAACTCTCTGGGTGATCGGGAGCTATCATAATATATTCCGGGTGGGCAGTATTCTTCAAGATTTAAACTTTTGGATTTTAAACGATGTTGTCTGGCGGAAATCTAACCCAATGCCTAATTTTCGAGGTCGTCGATTCACCAATGCACATGAAACTATGATCTGGTGTGCACACTCAGAAAATTCTAAATATACTTTTAATTATGATGCAATGAAGTCACTAAATGACGACATACAAATGAGAAGTGATTGGCTACTTCCTATTTGCAATGGTAACGAGCGTTTAAAAAATGAAGACGGACATAAGGCTCATCCTACTCAAAAGCCAGAATCGCTTTTACATAGAGTTATAATGGCCTCCACAAAGGTGGGTGACTTGATACTAGACCCATTTTTTGGAACTGGTACAACCGGCGCTGTTTCTATCCAATTGCAACGAGACTATATAGGTATTGAACGCGAAAAAGAATATATTGAAGTAGCGAGTAAAAGATTATCTAAGGTTCGACCCATAGGAGAAAAATCACTTCTTGAGTCCCCCTCGAAACGAGAACAACCTCGTATTCCCTTTGGTTGGCTAATAGAACGTGGGTTACTGAGAACCGGAGAGGTTTTATATGGACCCAGTAGACGTTATGCGGCCAAAATAACAGCTGATGGTAACATCATATCATCTGAGAATCGCGGTTCAATACATAAAATCGGAGCTGCGGTACAAGGCGCCGAATCTTGCAACGGTTGGACTTTTTGGCATATCGATATTGAAGGAAAACTAGTGCCTATTGATGTTTTGAGGCAAAAAGTAAGATCTGAACTAAACTAGATAGATTAAAATACTATTTAATAAAAATACAGAATGAGATAATGCTAATTGTTGATTCACAGGTCCATATTTGGAATCAAGGAACTCCAAACCCTTGGCATAGACAGATTCCATCGTACACTGTAGATGATCTTATAGGCGAGATGGATGAGATAGATATTAACCGTGCAATTATTGTACCCCCAATGTGGATGGGTGATACAAACGATTTAGCCTTGAAAGCCGCAGAGGCATTCCCTGAACGCTTAGCTGTTCTAGGACGCCTTGATATCAATAAACCAGTTGCTACTAGCGTATTTGAAAATTGGAATAATCAATCAGGCATGCTTGGCCTACGATTTACCTTTACTACTAAAAACGAATACTCATTACTCACGGATGGCAGCCTAGAATGGCTCTGGACAGGAGCAGAAAAGTTTCAAATACCAGTCATGCTAATGATATCAGGATATCTTCAAGAAGTAGAAAAAATCATATATAATCATCCAGATATTAAACTATGCATCGACCATTTAGGCCTGGTGCGAAATGCCGTTGATGACGCAGCCTTCGAAGATTTGTCTTATCTTATGTCGCTCTCAACAAATACAAACTTAGTTGTGAAAGTAACCTCACTTCCCTGCTATTCAAGTAAACCCTATCCTTATAATGAGTTACATCCATATATCAAGCAAATATATGATACGTTTGGACCATCACGAATGTTTTGGGGTTCTGATCTCACTAGATTGACCAGCAGTTATAAAGAATGCCTCACGCTCGTAACTGAGGAATTACCATGGCTGTCAGAAAACGATAAAGAGTTAATTTTAGGCGGTGCAATATGTAACTGGCTAGGATGGCAAACAAAAAATATAAATGTCTCATAAAATTTAAAATAAACAATCATATTTAATGGCATGGCTTATAATCTTTTTAGTCAATGTTGGCAAAGCCTGTTGGCTAAAACCACTCGGCAGTATCCACATACCATTAACCCTACTGTTCTTTTTGACTCTGGCTGCCTTCACCTTCAGTTCTAATTTAAAATGCGTAAAACTATGACTTACTTTACCTGGTAATTCATTCCATTCTGCTAAAAGAGGAGCCTTGAATAGATCCATTGACCCAGCAACATCCCAATTAGTTGAAGGCACTTCTATCATACCACCTAAAAGTCCAGTTTCGGGACGTCTACGCAATAAAACAGAGCCATCCACTCCAACCACCCAAAAGGCTATACCTTTTCTTATAGGTCGTTTTTCTTTTGGTAAACGTTTAGGAAACTGATCAACATTTCCTAACTTGTAAGCTTTACAGCTTGGTAGCCATGGACAAATTTCGCATTTAGGCTTCTGGAAAGTGCAAATTGTTGCACCAAGGTCCATCACTCCCTGTGCATAATCTCCAGGACGAGTTTTGGGTGTTAAAGATCTCGCTAATTGATTTAATCTTTTTTTTGCAGTTGGTAAAGTTTCTTGGACGGCAAATAATCTAGCCAAAACTCTCTCAACATTTACATCTACTACCGCTTCGGATTGTCCAAATGCAATAGCTGCTATAGCCGAAGCTGTATATGGACCGATCCCTGGCAATTCCAATAATTCTTTTTTCGTATTCGGAAACTCACCTTCATGCTCTTTTACAATAATAGCAGCAGACTTATGTAAATTACGGGCACGGGCGTAATACCCCAATCCAGCCCAAGCCTGTAGTACTGTATCTAATTTCGCTCCGGCTAAATCTTTGATTGTCGGCCACCGTCGTACAAATGAATTAAAATATGGAATAACTGCAGTAACAGTAGTTTGCTGCAACATTATTTCACTTAGCCATATTCTATAAGGGTCTGGCTGCTGTAGATCTTGATTAATACTGGAATCTTCAGATGGTGCAGATGGTGGTATCCGCCAAGGCAATTGACGAGCGTTCTGGTCATACCATCTAAGAAGGTCCGCAGATTTAGGTCTAACCAAGCTTTCTACCTCATTTTACATAAATATATTGGGTTGCTCTGAAAGATAACCAACACTATCATTAACTAATAATAAATTAGCCAACTAATTATTAAAAAACATATATGGAATGAAACCGCGTCGAAATAAAAGTCTAAAGGCCATTTCTGCCGAAACAGAACGTATTACTAGTCCAATTAGGAAAAAAAGAGGCCTTACGGAACTAGCAATTATATCTGATTGGCCAAAAATCATTGGTAATAGATTAGCTCAGGAATGTTTACCTCTAAGAATTTCTCAAGGAGCTGGTGCTAATAATGGAACCCTATATATCCAAGTAACGGGTGTGTTGGCCTTGGAACTACAACATATGCAAACACAAGTAATTGAAAGAATTAATGGTTATTTTGGCTATCAAGCAATAAATCGACTTATCCTGCAGCAAGGGCCAGTTATTAATGAACTGCCAACGAAAAAAATAAAAAAGGAACCGACCGCTCAAGATATAGCAGCCCTTGATTTGCTACTGAACAACATAACGGATAGTAGCTTACGCCAAGCACTTAGGGATTTAGGACACGGAATCTTAGGTCAAAAATCAAATCACTAACAATATTAAACGCTTTTTTCATAAAAATTAAAAAAAATTGCCCATATTATTAATCCATTGGTAGCGGATAAGTGATTCGCAGTTCACAATAGGATAAGAATAAGAATTGAAAAGGTAATATCACGTGCATTTTAAAAAGCTCAAGCTACAAGGTTTTAAATCCTTTGTGGACGGCACTGAGTTAGATATTGCGCAAGGGTTAACTGGCGTAGTGGGACCGAATGGGTGCGGCAAATCAAACCTTGTGGAAGGTCTACGCTGGGTTATGGGTGAAACATCAGCAAAGCAAATGCGCGGAGCTGGCATGGATGATATAATTTTTGGAGGAACAAATGATCGTCCACAACGTAACGTC
>JAQWSA010000113.1 GCA_029243445.1 Alphaproteobacteria bacterium | reverse complement strand
ATATTATAAACGGGCACGACAGCCTGCATTCGCTTACCTATATTCCCCAGATGTGGTGCAGCTTTTAACATCTGTTCATAAAACGTACCCGGAAAAATGTGAGTATAAATATCGATTAACATGCGCCTCTCCTGTTACTGCACACTGGGAGCAATATTCTCGCCAAGGTATGTTATTTATCATTCATATTAATTTTACGCTTTATTACAAATATAACTTCAAACACATTAAATTTTGAATTAAACTAGATTAATATTTTGCATCTTTGAAATACTCCATGCATGGACATATTCTTAGTATGGGTGAGGAACAACCTATCAAAGTTTGCTATATGTTTCAGTATATTTAACTATTTTTTTGAGGACAATTTGTTGCAGTTAGATCAACTTGTACTGCGAAATGTGTGGTTATCTTCATGGGTATTATCTTTTTGCCTTATGGGTGATGCTTTACTTTATGTGGTTTTGCCAGTCCATGCTGATGATTTTGGTGTAAGTATGATTGTTATTGGGTTTTTACTTGCCGTAAATCGAGTTATCAGAATATTCGCTTATGGCTTTATTGCTAACCTTACTGAACGAATTGGAGCAAAAAGACTTTGTTTGATTGCAGCAGCAACGGCATCTTTATCTACATTTGGATATGGATGGTTTGATGGAGTTATAGCTTTAACTCTGTCACGCATGCTGTGGGGACTTTCTTTTGCTGCACTTCTTCTTGTAACCCTAACTTTTGCTACTGTGAATTCAGAAAAGACTGGTATTCGAATCGGCATTAGCCGCTCAGTTGAGCAGGTAGGTCCTTTACTTGCCCTCACAGGCGGGGCTTGGCTTACTACAATTGTAGGACCAAGGGATGTATTTATCTATCTTGGTATAGTAACAAGTTTTGCATCTTTTCTGGCGTTGATTTTAAATGACAAGGCTCAGCCAGCAAGGCCTAAAAAACCAATTATTCACAATGTAGTTTTTACTCGCCCTGATACTCTCGACCTACTTATTTTCTGGATGGGAGCTGGAATTGATGGGATCTTCATCGTAACAATTTCATTGATGTGGGCTCAATATTTATCAGTGCAAATGGCTATTTTAATTGGTGGAAGTATCTTAGCCTCTAGGAGGGTATGTGAGATGATTATGGCGCCAATGGCTGGTAATATATCTGATAAGCTAGGTATTCGCGTACCTTTACTTGCCGCAATTTCTCTTGCTATAATCGGGTTTGGTCTAGTTGGGTTTGGCTTGCTTATACTTGGATCCATTGCCTTGGTTCTTGCACGTGCTACGTTAGGCACATTATTTCCAGCAGCAGTCGCCAAAATTTATTCTAAAAATAAGGTTAAAGCACTTGCACGAAATCAGACTTGGCGTGATATTGGTGCGGCGGTTGGACCTTTGATAGCTGGTGCCAGCCTAGGTGTCATATCTCCAGAGTACATGCATATTTTTGTAGCCATAGCATTTAGCATCACCTTTTTTATATTTAGACAGTCAACAGGATACAAATTTCTTTAAAGATGATGAAATGGAAGCATCCAAAAACCATAAAAAATTTTCAAAGAAACTCAGTAACGTTTATTGAAGACATAAGGTTAAAGCAATAATTCCAAATATTAACGCAACATAATTAATTATTTTAGTAAATTGTTGATTGTCGATTTTGTTAAATATCTTTTGGGCAGGAAAAAAAATAATTAATGGCAAACATATATAATACCAATTTGTAAAATCGATAGTATCTAAACCAATAATCAAAATTGTAATATATTGTATGACACCCATAATCAAATAACCATAGGATATATAATTTCTGGTTAACACCCTGTCATCGCCATTAACTAAAGCCGAAAATAAAGATAAAAACCCTCCCCCCATGTTTGTAAAACCATGAATAGAACCAATAAGAATTAAGTAGAGTTTTCTATGCTTTAATAGATATTTATTGTTAAAAATAATTCTATTTTTATTCAATACAACTATGGATGATACTATTAAAAGTATTGATACATATGTTTTTATATCTACTTTATCCCCTAAGTTTATTGCTATTACGAGGGACAAGAGAAGAAATGGCAAACAAAAAATATTGTATTCGGACACCGACAAAAACTTGATAGACCTTTTATGATAAATAATTTGGAGAGCACTTATGCAAATAGACACAGGTAATAGAAGAACTAAGGTTGACTCAAAACCGTAACCAATTATCAAAAATATTGGAGTACCAAATAAAAGTAGGCCAATACCAAAGATAGATTGGAATAGCGCAAGAACAAAAACTATGATGAATTCTATAATTAATTCCATTGTTTACTGATTTTAACTTTACTCAATCGCAATTGAAGTCTCCAAATAATTATTCAACGCCTTCAACGAAACGCAGGTCGCGGGTGACCGCTCCATCGAGTGCTTCCAATGCTTTTGCGTATGCCTGTCCATCATGAACGGCTAGTGCAGCATGAAGAGATTCAAATTCTATGATCGTTGTTCGTTGCAAAATGCCAACCTCATAGGCTTTTGACGCTACGCCGCGGGTGAGGAAGGTCCCTCCACCGGCTGCAATAGCAGGCCCGGCGAGTTTCAGATAGTTAGCAAATTTATCCGCATCATGAATCTCATGATAAGCTGCGACCCAGTAACCCTTTGGCATATTTGTCTTCCCTTATATCTATTGATCAGACCATTACTTCGGCTTTGTCAAGAAAAGCCTGCACATTCGTATTCCATTTCGTGGGATGTCGCCGATAGGAATAATGTCCACCATCTTCGAAGAATAGAATTTCTGATTCAGGGATCGCGGCGTTCAGGTCTTCGGCGAAATAATAGGGGATGGTCGCATCATCGACCGTTCCTATCACAAGTGTAGGCTTATTGATTCTAGAAATTTCGTCTGTACGATCATGTGCCAACATCATATCGAGACGTGCAGTCAGAATTGGTACTGAACCGATTGTATCTAGCGCTCGACGTTCAAGATCCATCACCGCATCAAAATTGTTTCGGAACTGATCAGCACCTGAAGTGAACATGCTCGACACCTTCACATATTCTTCTGGACCATAAGATTCGGCAATCCTTTTGCGGGTGATCGCCACACGGGTAATAAATTCGTCTGCTGCCACCCAGGTGTTATTGAAGATACAAGCACGCACTCGATCTGGGTGATCCAAGGCAAGGTTTTGGAGTATGCAGCCGCCAGTCGATGTGCCGACGATATGGGCCTTCTCGATGTCAAGTTTATCCATCAGAGCGATGACATCGTCCGCAATGATTCTGGTCGAATAGGATCCCGGTTCGGTCGGTTTATCGCTTTCACCGGTTCCCCGATGATCGAATGTCACGCAGCGGTAGCGGTGAGTGAAGTGATCAAGCTGAAACGACCATGCTTCGTAAAGTCCTACAAGCCCAGGAATGAAGACGAAAGCATCTCCCTCCCCCTTGTCAGCAATGTTTAGAGTGATGTTACCAATATCTATACGTACCATGTAAAAAGTATAATTCACTTAAAAATTAGTTACAAACAAAAATTAATTCTTCATACTATCCAGCCTATGATAAGAAATTATTGTTAATATTAAACCTTTAAATAGTATGGAGAATTAACATGGCTAAGGGTTATCTTATAGCGTTGGTCAAAATGACTAATAAAGAAAATTTTATGGACGATTACGGATCAAAAGTTGGGGAAGTTTTTTCTCAATTTGAGGGACATTTTTTAGTTCGAACACCGACGGTAACGCATAGTGAAGGTCGCAATTTTGACATTCACGTCATCGCTGAATTTCCAAGTATTGAGAAAGCTACCGAAGCTGTGGAAAGTGATGCCTACAAAGCGATTTCTTCTCACAGAACCAACAATAGTGATATAGAATACGGTTCTTTCCTACTTGCCGAGGGGTTGTAGAAAAGAGGTATAGAAATTTTTTCTCAAATAAAAGTTTCATGTTAGATGATAAAACCAGACATTGTCCTCACCAAGAACCGCCCTAATTTCTATTACGTCTCCAATTTTAACTTTTCTAAAATTCTTTTTCAGGCCAACACGACGCGTTCAAACACCCACCAAGTACCTACTGCTGCTATTATGCAGGATGCTGGAATAGTGATAACCGTCCGATAATAGGGTTTTTTCCCAAAGGTTAAACCCAAAAGAAAATAGGCAATCGCGATTACACTAAGTTGTCCAAGCTCTACTCCGATGTTAAATCCGATCAATGCCGGTAGAAACTGCCCTTCTGGCAAACCAAACTCAGCAAGAACACTGGCAAAGCCAAGACCGTGCAACAATCCAAAGCCAAATACGAGAAGAGTGCGCCACTTATTAAGTTTGGAAAAGAAAATATTTTCCACTGCCACGAAAATGATAGATGCGGCAATCAATGGCTCAACTATAGAAGCTGGCACGCTGATCAACCCCAATGCGCCTAAAATGAGCGTTACAGTATGTGCCAGTGTGAAAGCTGAAATTTGCCACAAGAGGACTGAGGTTTTAAGAGACAAAAGAAATAACCCGAACACAAATAAAATATGATCTAGACCCCGTGGAACAACATGATCAAAGCCTATTGGAACATATTCGATTAGCCGGGCTAATGCTGATTTTCGCAGTCCAAAACCTTGCTGCATGGCATCGCTTTTTTGGCCAGGAGCAAGATACTGGGTCAGCCCCTCGTCAACTCCCATTTGCCGCAAAATCGTGGCTCCAAACTCTTCCCCAAGCGTAAAGGTTATGGCATTCTGATCCAAACGATCGGAACGAAAGGTCAAACTGCTTAGACGAGGTAGCTCTGGATCATCAATTTTTGGTACTAAAAGCTGTATGAATTCCAACACATGCATTTGAGTAAGTGTACTACTTTGCAATTTCAGTCGAGCCGCGAAGCTTTGCCAGTTACTTTCAAAACTCTGGGCGAGTTCATCCACTGTAAGGTTACGAAAACTCAAATAATCTGATGCTTGCTCTGCATCGTCGGTATTTTCTACATTTGAGAGGTCGATACGTGCCAAGAATGCTTCGGCATTAAAACGAAGCTCGACTGTGATCGACTTGCTATCGACGTAGATGTCAGCAATGTTAGGCGTGACTTCATGTGCTCCACTCTGAAGCGAAGACACAAAAAGAATGCTAATCATGACCACAAATTTATGAACCTGATCAATGATAAACTTTGTCCGCATATCCATCCTAATTATTTCTCTGACGTTCGGTGCGCTCAATGCATATGCGCATGAATTATGGCTAGATAGCAAAAAATTTCAACTGCCAGAAGGTGAAAACGTTGAAATAGAGCTAAGAAATGGACAGAATTTCAAGGGGATAAACCTGTCTTACTTTAAAAAGTGGGTGAAGCAGTTTTTCTGGGTCCAAAATGGAGAACGCCACAATGTAAAGTCTCGCATAGGTGACATTCCGGCCATGTCGACCTCAATTGAAAGTGAAGGCCTTGTCTTAGTCGTCTATGAATCAAAGCCCGATAGCCTGACATACGACGAATGGGAGAAATTTACCAATTTCATTAAGCATAAAGATTTCCCAAACGCTGAAAAATCACATCTAGCACGAGACCTCCCAAAAACGGGCTTTAAAGAGATTTATCATAGGTATTCAAAAGCACTTATCGGACTTGGACATAGTAAAGGACGCGACAGCAATTTTAGCCTAGAAACTGAATTTGTAGCTCAAACGAATCCTTATGTTGATCCTCCTAACGAAGGTTTTACGGCGCAATTATTGTACCAACAACTTCCTCGTAAAAATACTCAGGTTGAGGTTTTTGAAAGAGATCCAGAGGGCCTTGTCAGTATATTTATGTTACGTACAGACGAAAATGGAATAGTCTCGATACCAATCAAGCCCGGATTTGACTACTTACTTGATGCTGTAGTCTTGCGAGAGGCCTCGCCACAGACAAACGAGGGGGCAGTTTGGGAAAGCCTGTGGGCTGCCATGACATTTTCGGTACCCTCAAAATGAACGGCCAAGACAGAGAGATCATCTGCGCGACGAATACCCTGCGTCATATACATATGAATACTTCCATTCCATATCTAGTTTCTTAAATCTATTAGTTAAATCGATTATCACTTACCCGATCTATTGCCAATGCTCCATCCAACCAAAAAAATATTTCTGCATTCATTCAACTTAAATTATTAATACCACAATTTGCATCAGCTCCATCGTTTTAACCATCATAAATAATTCAATTTAGATTTGCATTATCCAGAGCAATAATATTCTTAGTGAAGTCTTCCATACTGAGGCCTTCACCAATGTAGGCGATCGAAAGAAAGGGAATAGACATATTTTGATGAAGTTGGGGAGACTTACTTTAGTGAGCTAGAGTTTCACTCAACACTCTTTGTATTTTTTGAGGATACATTCACGGGTAAGTTTTTTTGCAGCAGAGATGTCAGCACGGGGCATCCTTTTCGCAATAATATCTCTGTTTTTGATCGCATCTTTGTCCCCAGATAAGGCGGCAATACTATACCACATATGCGCATATATATTGTCCTGTGTGATACCGTGTCCAAATTGGTACATCGTTGCTAGATTGTACTGAGCAAGAGCATACCCTTGTTCGGCAGCAAGTCTGCACCATTTCATCGCAGTCTTATAGTTCTGTGGAACACCTTGTCCGTTGTCGTACATTGTGCTCAGATTGTATTGGGCAGAAGCATGTCCCTGTTCGGCAGCAAGTGTGTACCATTTCGCCGCAATGTTATTATCTTGTGAAACACCTTCTCCTGCCCGGTACATCACACCCAGATTGTACTGGGCATCAGCATTCCCCAGTTTAGCAAGAGGTTTCCATTCACGTAGGGCGGTTATGAAATCACCTCTTTTGGCAGCGGCCAATCCTTTATGTAAATCAGCACTCCAACTCATCCCCGTATTTCCGAGAAGTAAGACAAGGGTAAAATATGTGATGGTTAGTTTTCTCATACATAAACTCTGGCATATTTTTGTGAAGTTGGGGAGTCTAACTTTAGTGGAGTGGAGTTTCACTCAACACTCTTTGTATTTCTTGCTAACATTTCCTGTTGCAAAATTTAATTTAGCGTTTGACTGGTTCCAATTACCGAAATTGAACCGTCGGTCGATCTTCGGAGAAAAACAATTTCCCCTGATGCGGGAGAGTATCCCGTCAAGGCAGTAATATTAACTTGATGACTGACCAGAACAGTAGGGGTATCCAACGGCGCATTCTGTATCCATCGCATCATTTGCTCGGTTTGGGATTGTTCTTTTTCTAAATGTTGGAAAAACGAGTTGAGGGAAGGTAACTCGGAAACCTCTCCAAGATCTAACAACCTCGCAGTATCTAAGCATCTGCACCACTGACTGGAATATACTACTGCTTTGCCAATCCCATTTGACCG